>DATEOR010000102.1:0-21108 GCA_035273885.1 Gaiellaceae bacterium | reverse complement strand
AACGCCCAGCCGATCATCCAGCAGGGACGCGCACGGACCGTGGCGCTCGGACACAACGGGAATCTCACGAACACGAGCGAGCTCAGAGCGGGGCTCCTCACGGAAGGCGCGCGACTTCGCTCCACCTCCGACACGGAGGTGATCGCGGCGCTCATCGCCCGCGACGAGCGGCCGCTCGAGGAGGCGGTTGCAGGAGCGATGGCGAAGATCGAGGGCGCCTTTTCCGCCGTTCTCCTCGCCGAAGGAAAGCTCGTCGGCTTCCGTGACCCGCACGGGATCCGGCCGCTGGTCCTCGGAAGGCTGGAGGACGACTGGCTGCTCGCGTCCGAGACCTGCGCCTTCGACCTTCTCGGCGCCGAAGTCGAGCGCGAGCTCGCGCCGGGCGAGATGGTGGTCGTGGACGATTCGGGGTACGAAGCGCGCCAGGCCGTCGAGCCCGCGGGGGCCGGCTCCCTGTGCATCTTCGAGTTCATCTACTTCGCGCGGCCCGACACGAAGCTCCGCGGAATCGAGCTCCACGGCGCCCGCGTGCGGATGGGAGAGCAGCTTGCCGCCGAGGCGCCGGTCGAGGCCGACCTCGTCATGGCCGTCCCGGACTCGGGGACGCCGGCCGCGATCGGCTTCGCGCGGGCGAGCGGGATTCCGTTCGCCGAGGGCCTGATCAAGAACCGCTACGTCGGCCGCACCTTCATCCAGCCCGACCAGGCGTTGCGCGAGCACGGGATCAAGACGAAGTTCAACCCGCTCGCCGAGGTCTCCGGGAAGCGCGTGGTCGTCGTCGACGACTCGATCGTCCGCGGGACGACGACTCGCAAGATCGTGGCGATGCTCTTCGAGGAAGGCGCGCTCGAGGTTCATCTGCGCATCTCGTCGCCGCCCATCGTCTCGCCCTGCTTCTACGGAATCGACATGGCCGACGAGGACGAGCTCATCGCCGGTGGCCGCTCGGTGGACGAGGTGCGCGACCAGCTCGGCGCGACGAGCCTCGCCTACCTCTCCCTCGAAGGCCTGCAGGACTCGACGCGGCGGCCCGAGGGAACCTTCTGCCGCGCCTGCCTCACGCGGGAATACCCCACACAGATTCCCGACGACCTCAAGCTGGCGAAGCTGCGCTTCGAGGGTCAGGCGGCCGCGGGCTCCGAGCGGACCCTGGCGAAGCCGACGAAGACGAGCATGCTGGCCACCAGCGGCACGAGCCCCAAGGCCCCGTAGCCGAACGCCTCCGCGACACCGCCGCCGATCGCCGGCCCCACGAGGTAGCCGATCGCCCAGACCTGGGACCAGACGACCATGGCGAGGACGATGCGGTCGAGCCCGATCGACTCGAGGAGAACGCCCAGCGCGCCCGCATCCCCCGCGCCGACGCCGACGCCGCACAGGACCGCGACGACCACCCAGAGGCCGACGACCTCGGTTGCGCCGCCGAGCGCGATCGAAAGGGTCATGAGCACGGTCGCCATGCCGAGCATCAGCCGCGGGGGCCGGCGACCCGCGAGCGCGGCGGCTCCCGAGGAGACGAGCGCGGCGAGGACGTAGAGCGCGGCGATCTCCGCCTGGCTCAGCTGCTCTCCGAAATGGAGCGGCATGGGGCCGTCGAAGGTTCCGAGAGTCAGCGCGACCATGAGGATGCCGGCGGAGGCGAGCAAGAAGCCCGGCGTTCTGAGCGCCGCACGGTCGGAGCCGAACTTGGCGGTGTTCTGCGGAGCGCCGATCGCCAGGAGCGCGAGCGTGAGCGCCGTCACGAGGACGAGGTGGAGGAGGAACGGCCCGCTGATGCCTCCGACTCCGCCGATCGCCGGGCCCGCAATGGCGCCGAGCCCGTAGGCGGCGAGGATCCCGCTCAGCCGCTTGTACTCCTCACCGGGGTAGCGCTCGAGGATGGCGAATGCGGTCCCGATCCAGAGGCCGCCCGCCCCGATCCCCTGCACGAGGCGGGCCGGGAAGTAGACGCCGAGGCTCTCGCCGAAGACGAAGCCGAGGTCGCCGACGATCGTCAGGGAGAGCGAGGCGAGCAGAACGGCACGGGCATGCACCCGCTGCAGCAGGCGGGCGCTCAGCGGATAGCCGACCATCTGGCCGATCGCGAAGCAGGCGACGAGTGCGCCCATGACCGCGGGCCCGGCGCCCGTCGCATCGCCGATCTCCGGCACGACGGGCGCAATGATGCTGTAGCCCGCGGCGTCGAGCGCCGCGAGCGCGAACAGAACCGCGAAGGCCAAGGCCTACTTCAGGCCGCCGACGTCGAGCACCACCGTCCGGAGGTCGGTCATGTCGAGCATCGTGTAACGCCCGCCGATCCGCCCCCAGCCCGTGCGCGTGCCGGCCGCGCCGCCGAACGGCTCGTGCGCCTCCCAGTAGTCCGTCGAGTCGTTGACGACGACGTTGCCCACCTGCAGGTTGTCCAGATACTTGAACGCCCGTTGGAGGCTCGTCGTGTAGACGGCCGCCTGCAGCCCGAGGTGCGAGTCGTTCGCCACCGCGATCGCCTCGTCGTCGCTCTCCACGCTGATGAGCGGGACGATCGGCCCGAACGTCTCGTCGCGGTTGATGAGCGTGTCGGTGCCGACCCGGTCGACCACGGTCGGCTGGTAGTAGAGCCCCGTCGGCCGGCCGTCGTCGCGCGAGCCGCCGAGAACGACCTCCGCTCCCTTCGAGACGGCGTCCTCGATGTGCGCGTCCATCTTCTGCGCGGTCGGCTCGTTGTTCATCGGGCCGACGAGAGTGTCGTCGTCGAACGGATCGCCGAGCGTCCAGCCCTCGGCCTCCTTCACGACCGCGTCGAGGAAGTCCTCGTGGACCCGCCTGTCGACGAGGACGCGCTCCGTCGCGCAGCACACCTGGCCGGCGCAGAAGAACCCGCCGAAGACGGCGCCCTTCGCGGCGGCCTCGAGGTCGGCATCGGCGCAGACGACCACGGGGCCGTTGCCGCTCGCCTCGATGAGCGACCGCTTGAGGCCGGCGGCGCGGACGATCTTCTCCGCCGTCGTGTGCGAGCCGACGAAGCCGACGCAGTCGACGTTCTCGTCCTGGATGAGCCGCTCGCCGACCTTGCCGTCGCCGTAGACGACGTTGACGACGCCGTCGGGCAGCCCGGCGTCGGCCATGATCTGCATGAAGTTGGCCATCGCGATCGGCGTCCACTCGGACGGCTTCATGACGATCGCGTTGCCCGCCGCAATACCGGGCGCAATCAGCTCGACCGGGATCAGCGTCGGGAAGTTCCACGGCGTGATCCCCGCGTAGACGCCGTTCGGCTTGCGGAACGTGAGGATGCGCTTGTTCACGTCCTGCGAGGGGATGACGGCGGTCTCCATCCGCTTGACGTCCTCGGCTGCGATGCGGAAGTTCTCGGCGGTCTCCTCGATGTCCGGGATTGCTTCGGCCGTGTAGGGCTTCCCCTGCTCGAGTGAGAGCTCGCGCGCGAACTCCTCCTTGCGCTCCTCGATGAGGTCGGCGATCGAGTGGCAGACCTTGGCGCGGTCCCACGCGGAGAGCGCCGCCCACTTGGGCTGCGCCTCGCGCGCGGCCTTCGCGGCCCGCTTGACGTCCTCTTCGCTCGCGTTCGGGGCGTCGGCCAGCTTCTCGCCCGTTACCGGGGAGACGATCTCCCGCGCCTCGTCGCCCGTCGCCTCGACCCAGTCGCCGGCGACGAAGTTCTGCAGCGTCTTCACAGCGGTTGCCATCTCACGCTCCTACTCTCGTGTTGACCCGGTCCCACGCCTCGTCCAGCACCTGCCGCAGGACGCCCACCATCTCGTCGAACTCCTCCGGCCCGGCGACCAGCGGCGGCGCAAACTGCGCGCACGTCTCGCCGCGGTCGTCGAAGCGCATGTAGACGCCCAGCTCGCGCGTGCGCGGGAGCAGGAACGTCTTGATGAGATCGTCGCGCTCGGCCGGCGTGAAGGTCTCCTTCGTCTCCTTGTCCTTCACGAGCTCGAGGGAGTAGAAGTAGCCGTCGCCGCGTACGTCGCCGACCATCGGGTGCTCTTCGAGAAGCACCTCGCAGCGCTCGCGGAGCTCCGGCCCGAGGGTCTGCGAGCGGCCGATCAGATCCTCCTGCTCGAAGACCTCGAGGTTCGCGAGCGCGATCGCGCACGAGAGCGGGTGGCCGCCGAACGTGATCCCGTGCGTGAAGGCCGTCTTCTTCTCGGCGAAGAAGGGCTCGATGGTGCGCTCGTTGGCGACCACCGCGCCGAGCGGCGCGTACGCCGAGGTGATCCCCTTCGCCAGGGTCATCATGTCCGGCTCGATCCCGTACCGGGTCGTGCCGAACCAGTCGCCGACGCGGCCGAAGCCGCAGATGACCTCATCGGCGACGAGCAGGAGCCCGTGCTCGTCGCAGATCTCGCGGACGCGCTCGAAGTATCCCTCCGGCGGCGTGATCGACCCCGCCGAGTTCTGGACGGGCTCGAGGATGACCGCCGCGACGGTCTCCGGGCCCTCGTTCCGGACGATGCCGTCGATCTCGTCGGCGCACTGAAGATTGCAGCGCGCCTCCTCGGAGCAGTACGGGCACCGGTAGCGGTACGGCATCGGCGCGCGTAGACAGCCGGGCAGGAGCGGTTCGAACTGGGAGCGAAGCGCCGGGCTGCCGTTGATGGAGAGCGCGCCCATCGTCGTCCCGTGGTAGGCGCTCCGGCGCGTGACGAACTTGTAGCGGGTGGGCTCGCCGCGCAGCCGGTGGTACTGGCGCGCGACCTTGAGCGCGGTCTCGATCGCCTCCGAGCCGCCTCCGACGAAGAAAATGCGGCCGACGTCGATCGGCACGAGCTCGCTGACCTTCTCGGCGAGCTCCATCGAGGCCGGCGTGGCGAATCCGACCCAGTTCGTGAAGAACGGGAGCTGGTCGAGCTGCTTCTGCGCGGCCTCGGTGATGCTCGGCCAGGGCCCGTAGCCGATGTTCACGCAGTAGAGCGCCGAGAGCGCGTCGAGGTAGCGGTTCCCCTCGGTGTCCCAGATGGTGCACCCCTCGCCGCGCTCGATGACGAGCTGCGGCGCGCCTGCCGCGGTGAAATGTCGCCAGAGGTGGTCCGTGCTGGTGCTCAAGAAGCGCTCCTTCCGTTGCGGGCAGCGAGGGCCTGCTTGGCCTTCACGGCCAGCCAGAGCTCCATGCGCTGCTCGGGATCGTCGGGGTGGCGGCCCGTCTGCTCGCGCAGCCGGTCCATCCGGTAGCGAAGGGTGTGGCGGTGCACGCCGAGCTCGTCGGCGGCGTCGCTCCAGCGGCAGCCGGCGTCGAGGAGGGCGGTCAGCGACTCGACCAGCCAGGTGTTGCCGGCGGCCGGACCGAGGACGCGGTCGACGAAGGCCTCGAGGGCGGCATCGGGAAGGCTGAGCAGGAGCTCGAGGGAGCCGAGGTCCTGGTAGGAGGCGACCTCGCCGCTCCCGGCGTCGAGCGCCGCGCGGGCCTCGAGGAGGCTCCGGCCGAGCCCGCGGCCCTGCGACGGGCGCCCGACCCCTACTCTCGCCATCGGCTCGGCCGCGACGACGCGGCGAGCAAGCGTCATGACCTCCTGCTCGCTCTCGGCGCCGACGAGGAAGGCCGCCCGGTCGCGGCGCGCCGTGGAGAGATACGGGACGCTCCCGCGTTCGAGCTCCTCGGCAACCTCGTCGCGGAGCCGCTCGCTGGAGAGGCCGTTGCGCGGGACGGCGAGCAGCGCGGCGTACTCCCGGTCGGACTCGAGCCCGAAGGCGGCCATGCGGCGCGCCGTCTCGCGGTCGTCGAGGCGGTCGTCCTCGAGGTCCTCGAGGAGGTCGCCGGCGAGGCGCAGCTCGGCCGCGCTCACCGCACGTGTGCGCGACAGCTCGAAGGCGAGCGCCGACTGCCCGTGGTGGAGCACCAGGCGGTCGTACTCGCCGAACTCGTCGTTCTCGCGGGCGGCCTTGAGGGTGACCATCTGTCCCGGCGAGACAACCGGGAGCTCGAGCGCGTCCTCGAAGCCGAGCCTCACTCTCGCGTGCCGCTCCGCCACGACGCGCCCGCTTTCGTCGACGAGGGCGAGGCTGCAGCCGAGGTGGTTGCAGACGACGGCGAGGAGGGCTTGCAGCCCGCGGCCTTCGAGCACCACTGCGGCCAGCCGCTCGTGCACCTCGAGCGCGCGCGTCATCTGCTCGAGCTGCTCGCTGGCGAGGTGCGTCACCGCCGCCTTGGTGATGGCCACGAACGGGATCTCGTACGGCACCGCGAGGACCGGGAACGCGAGCTTGTTCGCTTCCTCGACGACCGGCGCGGGCACGTCCGGAAAGCCAAACCCGACGCCGAAGCCCAGACCTGCGAGGCCGTGCTTGGCCAGCCTGCGCACGTAGGCGCGCTGCGTCGTCGCCATCTCGCCCACGCCGAGCCCCGTCGTGAGGAGGAACTCTCCGCCCTCGAGGAACTGCGTCGGGTCGGTGAGCTCGGATACGTGGAGCCAGCTGACCTCGTTCCGCAGCCCGTCCGCACCGGCGGCGACGGCCAGGCCCAGCCCGGGGAGCTCCGCGATCTCCTGGACAGTCAGCACGCGAGGGTCTTTAGACGCACGGGCCAAAGACGCTACGCCGTTACGCGGCTTCGAGCAACCAGGAACGCGCGCCTGTTGGCCAGCGCGTCCAGGGAGATGGGCCGGCCGAAGTAGCGCGACCGGCCCGGAGAAGTCCTAGTGACCCTCGATGACCTTGCCGGCCTTCGCGATGCCGCGGGAGATCATGTAGGCGGCCGCGAGGAACACCGTCGCCGTCGTGAATTCGGGCCAGTCGACCCGGTCGGACGCCACGGTGATGATGAAGACCACGGCCCAGACGAGCAGGAAGACGACGAGCTCGCCGTTCGGAGCCGGCACGGTCGGCATGCCGTAATACGGCTGGCCGTACCCCTGCGTCGGAGGCGGAGGTGGTGGAGTGCTTTGCGTCATGGTCGGTCGTTCCGCGCCGACGCGTCGAATCCTGCGGGCGGAATACCATGCGTTGCCCCGGTGCACCTGTTCCACTACCACCTCGTGACGAGCAAGGTCCGGCTGCTCGAGGCCCGCTATCTCGGCAAGCTCGGCTTCGAGCTCATCGGCCGCTATGGCTGGCGGGGCGAGAGCTCGCACTGGTTCGAGGCGGGCACGTCCTGGGAGGAGCTCGACAAGATGGGCTTCCGCCTGCGCCTCGTGGAGGTCGGGCGCGGCGCGGTAAACGTCGTCCTGCAACCGGGCCACTGGGATGTGCCGCGTGTCGATCACCTCGGCATCGCGCTCGAGGAGGACGACTACGAGACCGTCCTCGACCGGGCCCGTGATCTCGGCCTGAAGATCCAGGACCACCCGGGCAAGCGCACGTTCGTGACCACGGAGGCCGGCTACCGGCTCGAGGTGCATCCGCCCCGCGACTGGGTCGACGACGCGCTCGCGCAGGCGGACGAGATGCAGATCGGCGAGCTCCACCTGCGCGCCCATGATCCCGAAGAGAAGGCGGTTGCGCTCGCCGAGATCCTGCTCCTCGAACGCGAGGGGACGAGCGTGCGGCTCGGGGAGAGCATCGTCCGCTTCCTCCCCGCCGGGCCCGAGGGGCGGCCCGAGCTCGTCGCCGAGGTGCTGGCGTGAGCTCGTACGAGGCCGCCGGCGTTTCGCTCGGCAAGGCCGAGGCCGTCGTGGAGCGGCTGCGCGCTGCGGTGGCATCCACCGGCGGATCCCTCGGCGGCTTCGCGGGCCTCCACCCTCTGGACGACGAGCGCTTCCTGGCGGCGACGATGGACGGGGTCGGGACGAAGCTCATCCTGTCGCGCCGCGCCGGCCGGCTCTTCGACGCGGGCGTCGACCTCGCCGCTCATTGCGTCAACGACGTCATCACCACGGGCGCCGACCCGCTTTTCTTCCTCGACTACGTCGCCTCCGGCTCGCTCGACCTCGAAGAGGTGGCCGAGCTCGTCGAGGGAGCGGCCTCGGTTTGCCGGGAGGCGGGGTGCGCCATCCTGGGCGGAGAGAGCGCGGAGCTTCCCGGCATCTACCGCAACGAGGAGCTCGACTTCGCCGGCGCCTGCGTCGGGCTCGTCCGCCGCGCGGATCTCGTCGACGGGTCGCGCTGCGAAGCGGGCGACGTCGTGCTCGGGCTCCCTTCCTCGGGCCTGCACGCGAACGGCTTCACGCTCGTCCGCAGCTTGGTCGGAGACGGCGACTTCGACGCCGACCTCCTGCTGCCGCCGACCCGGCTCTATCTCGACGACGTGCGACGACTACGCGCCCAGGTCGACGTGCGCGCCCTCGCCCATGTGACCGGCGGCGGGATCATGGGCAACCTCCCGCGCGTACTCCCGGCCGGCCTCCACGCGGAGATCGACTGGGGCTCCTGGGAGCGGCCGGCCGTCTACGCCTGGCTCGACGAGCAGGGCGTGTCCGAGGAGGAGCAGCGGCGCGTCTTCAACCTGGGGATCGGGATGTGCGCCGTCGTGCCCGAGGCCGACGCGGGCGCGGGCGTCGCCATCGGCCGCCTCGCGTGATCGGCGTCCTCGTCTCCGGAGCCGGCACGAACCTGCAGGCCCTTCTCGACGCGGGGCTCCCCGTGAGCGCGGTCGCGTCGAACACGGCCGGCGTCCAGGCGCTCGAGCGGGCCGAGCGGCACTCGGTGCCGGCGGCGGTTTTCCCGGAGGAGGACTACGCCGACCGCGCCGACCGCGACGAGGCGATGGCCGACTGGCTCGATGCGCACAGCGTCGAGCTCGTGGTCTGCGCCGGGTACATGCAGCTCGTCAGTCGCGGCTTCCTCGGCCGCTTCCCGTGCATCAACGTGCATCCGTCGCTCCTGCCCGCGTTTCCGGGCCTCGACGCGGTGGGCCGGGCCATCGAGGCCGACGCGAAGGAGACCGGCGTGACCGTCCACTTCCTGGACGAGGGCGTCGACACCGGCCCGGTCATCGCCCAGGAGCGGGTGGCGATCGAGCCGGGAGACACCGTCGAGACTCTCCACGAGCGGCTTCACGCCGTCGAGCACCGCCTGCTGCCCGAGGCGGTCAGCCTCTATCTGGCAGGCGCAATAGGGTCCCGGCCCTGATGGCCGTCCAACGAGCGCTCATCTCGGTCTTCGACAAGACGGGCCTCGACCGGTTCGCCGCCGGGCTCGCGGAGCTCGGCGTCGAGCTCGTCGCAAGCGGAGGAACGGCTGCCTACATCTCCGAGCTCGGGCTCTCCGTCACCCCCGTCGACAAGCTGACCGATGTGCCCGAGATGCTCGGCGGCCGGGTCAAAACGCTGCATCCGAGGATCCACGGCGCGATCCTGGCGCGGCGCGACGTCAAGGCCGACATGGACGCGCTCGAGGAGCACGGAATCGAGCCCTTCGATCTGGTCTGCGTCAACCTCTACCCCTTCGCGCAGGTCGCCGGCCGCAAGGACGTGCGGGAGGAAGAGGCCGTCGAGATGATCGACATCGGCGGGCCCGCGATGCTCCGCGCCGCCGCGAAGAACTTCGAGCATGTCGCGCCCGTCTGCTCGATCGACCGCTACGACGCGCTCCTCCTCGAAATCCAGGCGACCGGCGAGATCGACGCCGACACCCGGCGCGAGCTCGCCGCCGAGGCCTTCGCGCACACCGCGGCCTACGAGGCGTCGATCTCGACCTGGTTCGGCGACCGCGAGACCTTCCCGCCCAAGCTGATCGTCGCGCTCGAGCGCCAGCGCGAGCTTTCCTACGGCGAGAACCCCCACCAGCGGGCCGCATACTACGTCGAGATCGGCGCGCGCCGCGATCTCCTTTCGCGCGTCGAGCAGCTCTCCGGGAAGGAGCTCTCCTTCAACAACCTGGCCGACCTGGATGCGGCGCGCGGCGTCCTGAGCGAGTTCGAGCTGCCGACCTGCGTCGTCGTCAAGCACGGGAACCCCTGCGGAGTCGGCGTCGCCTCGGGGCTCGAGGACGCGGCGGGGAAGGCGTACGCCGCCGACCCGGTGTCCGCCTACGGAGGCGTCGTGGCGGTGAACCGGCGCGTCGATCCCCCTCTCGCACAACGTCTCGCAGACGAGTTCGTCGAGGTGCTGATCGCGCCCGAGTACACCGCCGACGCGGCGGAGATTCTCAAGCAGAAGCCCAACAGGCGGATCCTGGAAGACCGCGAGCGGAGGCGCGCGACCCTCGGCGAGCGCGACTTCAGGCGCGTCATCGGCGGCTTCCTCGTCCAGGACGCGGACGCCGAGGTGGACGACCGCGAGGGTATGGAGGTGCAGGCCGGCGAGCAGCCAGACGAGCGGCTCTGGGGCGACCTCCTCTTCGCCTGGCGCATCTGCAAGCACGTCAACTCGAATGCGATCGTCATCGCGAGGGACTTGCAGACGCTGGGCGTCGGAGCCGGCCAGATGAGCCGGGTCGAATCAGTGAAGATCGCCCTCGACAAGGCGCGCGAGCACGGGCATCCCCTCAAGGGAGCAGTGCTCGCCTCCGACGCGTTCTTTCCCTTCCCGGACGGCCCCCAGCTCGCGCTCGACGCGGGGGTCAAGGCGATCGTCCAGCCGGGCGGCTCGAAGCGCGACGACGAGGTCGTCGCCGCGGTGGCCCAGGCCGGAGGCACGATCGTGTTCGCCCCGAGGCGCCACTTCAGGCACTGAACGCGATCGCCAGCGCGACATAGAGGACGTAGAGCCCGAGGAGGAGCGCCCCCTCCATGCGACCGAGCCCTCCCCGGAGCGCGAAGAGGGCCACGAAGACGGTGGGGCTCGTCGCTGCGACGGGGAGGTGCAGATATCGCGACGCATCGTCGAGCTGGAGCGGCCGCACGAGCGCGATCACCCCGGCGTTCAGGCACGCGAAATGGACGATCGTGCCGAGGATGTTCGCGACGGCGACATCGGCGCGGCCGCGACGAGCGGGCACGGCGACGCGCCCAATCTCCTCGGCCTCCACGCTCGCCGCCAGGACAGTGTTGCCGAGCAGGCTCTCGGAGACCCCGAAGCCGCTGACGACCCGGCGGAGGCCTTCGCCCACGAGCTCGCCCCCGATGCCAAGGACGGCCAGTCCTGCGGCGATTCGAGCCAGGAGGAAGCGCCTCGCGGGGGGTTCTCCTACACCGAGAAGCGAACGGCCGGCGCGCCAGAGACCGAGAAGGGCGACAGCGAACCAGACGACGAGCACCGCCCCCTCGAGCCGTGTGATCGTGCCGTCCAAGCCGAAGGCGAGCAATGGCAACGGCGCCGCCGCCGTCCAGACGAGGGCGGCTCCGGGCAGGCGGGCCCGCAGCGGCGCGATGAGCGCGCCAGAACCCGCGACCGCCAGAGCGAGGAACGTCGTGCCACCGAGGAAGGTCCCGGCGGCCGCGTTCGGCAGGCCGTTGAGATTGGCGGCGATGCCGGCGGCGAGGTTCTCGACCTCGAAGCCGGAGATGACCACCGTGAGAGCGAACGCAGACACGCCCAGGCGGCCAGCCGCCGAGAGAATGCCCTCGAAGAAAAGCTCGGCGCCCGCCACGACGAGAACGAGCCCGGCAGCGAGCATGGCGAGACTGACGAGCGAGGACACAGGCCGTATCGTTACGGCGATGGCCAGCGACTACCCCACCGTCCTCGACCTCATCGGGAACACCGCGCTCGTCCGCCTGCAGCGGCTCTCGCGCGACGTCGAGCCGACGCTCCTCGCGAAGCTCGAGTTCCTGAACCCGGGCGGGAGCGTGAAGGACCGGATCGGCCTCAAGATGATCGAGCAGGCCGAGCGGGACGGGAAGCTCAGGCCGGGCGGGACAATCGTCGAGCCGACGAGCGGGAACACCGGCGTGGGCCTCGCCATCGCGGCGGCGCTCAAGGGCTACCGCTGCGTCTTCGTCATGCCGGACAAGATCTCCGAGGAGAAGCGGGCGCTGCTCCGCGCGTACGGCGCCGAGGTCGTCATCTGCCCGACGGCGGTCCCGCCGGACTCGCCGGAGAGCTACTACTCGGTCTCCAACCGGCTCGCCGAGGAGATCCCGGGCGCGTTCAAGCCCGACCAGTACTCGAACCAGGCCAACCCGCGGGCGCACTACGAGACGACCGGCCCGGAGATCTGGGAGCAGACCGGCGGCAAGATCGACGCGCTCGTCCTCTCCGTCGGCACCGGCGGCACGGTCACCGGGATCTCGCGCTACCTCAAGGAGCAGAAGCCCGACCTTCTCGTCGTCGGCGCCGACCCCGAGGGCTCGATCTTCTCGCAGCCCGACAACGTCCACCCCTACCTCGTCGAGGGAATCGGAGAGGATTTCTGGCCGACGACCTTCGACCCGTCGCTCGTGGACGAGTTCGTCACCGTCTCCGACCGGGATTCCTTCCGCACCGCGCGCCGGCTCGCCCGCGAGGAGGGAATTCTCGTCGGCGGCTCGGGGGGCACGGCCGTCTGGGCGATGTTGCAGGTTGCCAAGCGCTTCGGCCCCGACGCGACCCTCGTCACGATCGTCCCCGACTCCGGCCGCGGCTATCTCTCCAAGGTCTATGACGACAACTGGCTCCTCGAGCATGGCTTCCTCGAGCGCGGCGCCCCTGCGGCGACGATCCAGGCGGTCCTTTCCTTCAAGCAGGACGAGGAGCCCGAGGTGCCCGAGCTCATCACGGTCGCAACGCATCAGAAGGTCGGCGAGGCGATCGACCTGATGCAGCGCTACGGCATTTCGCAGATCCCCGTCGTGCGGAACGGCGACGAGCCAACGTCGCTCGCCGACGTCGTCGGCTCGATCCGCGAGAGCGGCCTCCTCGACCGGGTCTTCCGCGACCAGAACGCGCTGTCCGAGGACATCGCCGCCGCCATGGAGCCCCCGCTCCCCGCGGTGGAGATCGGCGCCTCCGTCGACACTGTCTTCGCCGACCTCTCAGCCGGGAACCCGGCGGTCGTGGTCGCGAGCGGCGGCCGGCCAGTGGGAGTCCTCACCCGCGCCGACCTGCTCGAGTACCTCGCCAGCCGGCAGAGCCAGGTCTGATGGAGCAGCGGCTCAGCCTCGTTACGCTCGGCGTCTCGGACGTCGCCCGCTCCCGGGCCTTCTACGAGGCCCTCGGCTGGAAGTCCGGCGCGGCCCCGGCCGACGACGTCGTCTTCTTTCAGGCGGGCGGGATGATCGTCGCGCTCTGGGGCCGCGACCAGCTAGCCGAAGACAGCGGCGTCGAGGATCAGGGCGGCTGGGGCGGCATCACGCTCGCCTACAACTGCCACTCCCCGGAAGAGGTCGACGCGGTCATTGAGGAGGCGCGCGCCGCGGGCGCCCAGATCCCGCGCGCAGGGGCTGCGACCTTCTGGGGCGGCTATTCGGGGGTCTTCCTCGATCCCGACGGGCACCCGTGGGAGGTCGCGCACAACCCGCACTGGACGATCGAGCCCGATGGTTCGGTCAAGCTCGGCTAGCTAGTCCAACACCGTGAACAGCGTGAGCTGCATGCCGTCGGGCGCACGGAGGCGGACGTTCCGGTGCTGCCACGGCGTCACGACCGGGCCGCCCAGGCGTTCCGCGCCCGCGGCCTCCAGCACCTCGGCGGAGGCCACCGAGTCCTCGACCTCGAGAGCGAAGCGCACCGGCCCCGACGGGGTGCCGCCCGCCTCGATCTCGTCGAGGTAGTCGACCTGGCTCCGTGACAGGACCTCGAGCGTCGCGCGGCCCGCGTCGAGGATGGCGCCGCTTCCGCCCTCGTTCTCCCACGACTCGACGACCGGCAGGCCGAGTGCGTCGCGGTAGAAGGCGAGCGCCTCCTCGTAGTTCTCGGCGGTGACGGCGACGCGTAGTTCGCGGACCGGGCCCATGCCGCAAGGATACGATCAGGCCATGGACTTCGAGACGCGCGCCATCCACGACGGGCAGGAGCCCGACCCCGCCACAGGGGCTGTCATCACACCGATCTACCAGACGACGACCTACGTGCAGGAGGCCGTCGGCAAGAACAAGGGCTACGACTATTCGCGCGCCGGCAACCCGACGCGCACCGCCCTCGAGACGTGCCTTGCCTCGCTCGAGAGCGCCGACCACGGTCTCGCGTTCTCCTCGGGCCTCGGCGCGACAACGACGATCATGCACCTCGTCAGCCCAGGCGAGCGCGTGATCTGTGTAAACGACGTCTACGGCGGCGTCTACCGCATGTTCTCGCAGGTCTACGAGCCGAAGGGCTACGAGTTCACCTTCCTCTCGGCCCAGGAGATCGGCGAAGGCCTCGCCGACCACCTCGATTCCAAGACGCGCATCGTCTGGCTCGAATCGCCCACGAACCCGCTCCTCAATGTCATCGACATCGCCGCCGCGGCCGAGGCGGCGCACTCGGCCGGGGCGCTCGTGGTCGTGGACAACACCTTCGCGACGCCCTACCTGCAGCGCCCGCTCGAGCTCGGCGCCGACATCGTCGTCCACTCGACGACCAAGTACCTCGGCGGCCACTCCGACGTGATCGGCGGCTTCGCGGCGACCAAGGACCCGACGATCGCCGAGCGGCTGCGCTTCCTGCAGAAGTCTCTCGGCGCCGTGCCCGGCCCATTCGACGCCTGGCTCGTCCTGCGCGGCGTGAAGACCCTGGCCGTGCGCATGCGCCAGCACTGCGAGAACGCGCGGCGGATTGCTGCCTTCCTCGACGAACACGACGCCGTCGAGCGCGTCTTTTATCCCGGCCTCCCTGATCACCCCGGGCACGACATCGCCGCCCGCCAGATGACCGACTTCGGCGGAATGATCTCGTTCCTCGCAGCCTCGGAAGAGGCCGCGATCCGCCTCGTCGGCGAAACGAGGGTCTGGCAGCTCGCAGAGAGCCTCGGCGGTGTCGAGAGCCTCATCGAGCAGCCGGCGCAGATGACCCACGCCTCGACGGCGAGCGCGCCCTTCGCCGTCCCGCCGAACCTCGTCCGGCTCTCGGTCGGGATCGAGTCGGCCGACGATCTCGTCGCCGATCTCGAGCACGCGCTTGCGACGATCGTTGCAAGCCCATCCTAGCTTCCGCCTACAATCAGACCGATGGACTGGGGCCTCTACCTCCTGCTACTCGTCCCGACGCTCCTGCTGGGGCTCGGCGTCCAGTGGTGGCTGAAACGGACCTTCGAGCGCTACTCGAACGTCGAGCTCCTGTCGGGGATGACCGGCGCTCAGGTCGCGCGGGAGATCCTCGACCGGAACGGGCTCGAGGGGGTGCCGGTCGACCGCTCCGGCGCTGGCGCGCTCTCTGACAACTACGACCCGCGCAAGCGGGCGCTGCACCTCTCGCCGCCGGTCTACGACCCGAAGACGGTCGCGGCCGCAGCCGTCGCCGCCCACGAGAGCGGCCATGCCCTGCAGCACCAGGCCGGCTATGCGGCGCTGCGCCTCCGGAGCGCGATGTTCCCGGTCGTCGCGATCGCGTCGAACACGTGGATCTGGCTCCTCATGATCGGAGTGCTCCTGAACGCGCTCAACCTGATCACGATCGCGATCCTCGTCTATGCCGTCGCCGTCCTCTTCCACATCGTCACGCTGCCGGTCGAGTTCAACGCGTCCAAGCGGGCCGGCCAGCAGCTCACCGCGCTAGGCCTCGTGACCGCGGACGAGTCGGGCGGAGTCAACAAGGTGCTGCGGGCCGCGGCGCTCACCTACGTCGCCGGCGCGCTCGCCGCGCTGACGCAGCTTCTGTATTTCGTGCTGGCCTACCTCAGGGACTAGCTACGCGGCCGCAGCTGCGCCCTCGAGGGCCTTCTCGTAGGCCGCCTCGTAGTCGCGGACCATGCGGTCCGAGGAGAAGCGCTCCTCGACGTAGCGCCGGCAATCCATCGGATCGAGAGCAGCGGCGCGGTCGAGCACGCCGGCCATCTCCGTGTAGTCATCCACGATGACGCCGGTGCGTCCGTCGTCGATCACCTCGGGGACGGCGCCCCAGCGCGTCGCGATCACGGGCGTGCCGCACGCCATCGACTCGATCATGACGAGGCCGAACGGCTCCTCCCACTCGATCGGGAAGAGCGTCACCCGCGCGTTCTGAAGGAGGTCGACCTTCTTGTCGTGGTCCACCTCGCCGAGGTACTCGATGCCCCAGCCGAGGTTCGGACGCACGTGCTCCTCGAAATACTCCTTCTCGGCCCGGTCCTGCATCTTCCCCGCAATGAGGAGGGGCAGGTCGACCTCCTTGGCGACCTCGATCGCCCGGTGGCAGCCCTTCTCCGCGCTCAAGCGCCCGAGGAACAGGAGGTAGTCGCCCTTGTGCGGGTGGACTGGATAGACGTCGAGCTCGAGCGCGTTCGGGCAGTTCGCCACCCAGTTCAGGTCGGGAAGCGGCTTGCGCTGGTTCATGGAAAGGGAAATGAGACCGACCTCGGGGCAGACCTTGGCGAGCGACGCGTAGAGCAGCCCCGGCTCGCCCCCGAGCGGCCCGTGCACGGTGTGCACGACCGGCGTCTCCACGATTCCGCCCATCATCGCGCCGAGCGGCCCGCTGTGGTCATTGATGACGTCGAACTCGTCGGCCCGCTCGAAGCACGAGAGGGCGTGTCGCAGCTCGTACTGCGTGATGCCGATCTTCTCCGAGGGCGCCTCGTCGTAGATCGCGACGAGCTCGGCCTGGGTGGTCGAATCGCCCGAGGCGAAGAGCGTCACTTCGTGGCCCGCACGCACGAGCCCCTCGGCGAGCAGCGAGACGATCCACTCGATCCCCCCGTAGCGCGTGGGCGGCACCGGGAACCAGACCGGGCTGAGAACGGCGATCTTCATTCGGCTGTCTCCACCTCTATGTGCCCATTTTCGAGGCGAACGTCCCAACTCCGGTCGAATGCCCGCACACCCGAAAGCTTGAGCGAACCGACCCAGGACGGCAACTCCTTGGGCGCCTTCGACACGACGGCCTGCGCGGCCGGGTCCGGCCGCAGGCCGAGGAGCAGCTGAACGAGAAGGACCGGGGTTCCGGCTGCCCACGCTTGCGGCCGCGCAGCCGTGGGGTAGGCGATCGGGAAGGGGGTCGCGGCCCGCGAGAAACCCGCGAAGACCTCGGGAAGCTGGTGGCCGAAATGGCCGGCGGCGGTGAGCATGCGCCGAGCGATCCGCTGGGTCTCCGCCCAGCGCTCGTAGCGGGCGAGGCCCCAGGCGATGAGGGAATTGTCGTGCGGCCAGACCGTGCCGTTGTGGTACGAGAGCGGGTTGAAAGCCGCGTCGCCGGAGGACATCGTGCGCACGCCCCAGCCTGACCAGAGCTCGTCCCCCATCAGCTGGTCGACGATGGCGTCGGCCCGAGCGGCCGGGACGATCCCGCTCCAGAGAAGGTGGCCGATGTTCGAGGTGAGCGAGTCCACGCGCCGCTTCTCCCCGTCGAGCGCGAGCGCGTAGTAGCCGCCGCGATCCTCACACCAGAACGCCTCCTGGAAACGGGCCTGCAGCTCGCCGGCTTCGCGGTCGAGCCGGTCGGCGAGCTCGGCGTCTCCCCACACCTGGCGGGCGAGCTCTGCCGTTCGCCGCTTGGCGTCGTAGACGTAGCCCTGCACCTCGCAGGGCGCGATCGGCGCGTCGGCGAGGCGCCCGTCGTGGAAGCGCTGCGAATCGCCCGAGTCCTTCCAGGACTGGTTGAGGAGACCGCGCTCGGAGCGGCGCCTGTACTCGACGAAGCCGTCGCCGTCGAGGTCCCCGTGCTCGTCGATCCAGGCGAGCGCGCGAAGCGCCGGAACCCGCAGGTCCTCGACGAGGCTCGCATCTCCCGTCCAGCGCCAGACCTCCGAGAGGAGGACGAGGTAGAGCGGCGTCGCGTCGACGGTGCCGTAGTAACGGGGGAACCAGGCTTCGGCTCCCTTCCCGTGCCGCACTTCGTGGACGATCTTGCCGGGCTCGGCATCGATGGACGGGTCGTCGGCGGTCGCCTGGAGCGCGGCGAGGACGCGCAGCGCGTTGTGCGCGAGCTCGGGCCCGAAGAGGAGGGTTTGCAGGCACGTGACGAGCGTGTCGCGGCCGAAGACCGTCATGAACCAGGGCATGCCCGCAGCGGGGAGCTGCCCGGGGACGCGCGGGTCTTCGTCCATCCGGAGCGAGGCGAGGTCGGCCACGGACTGCCTGAACGTCACACCCAGCTCCTCCCACGACGCCTGCAGCTGGGGAACGGAGAGATGCCAGGCGGAGAGCGAGGAGCGGACGCGGGAGAGCTCGTCCCCGAACTTCCGCTCGGCGTGCGCGACGGCGACCTTCACCCCGTCGGCGGAGGGGATCACGTCGGCGCGCAGGCGCCACGCCTGCCGAGGCTCGAGCGCGATCGTGTAGCGGACCGAGCTCCCGTTCACCTCCCCCGGCTCGGACAGGAGGACCTGCGTCAGCCGCGTCGGCCCGTCCATGAAGACGAACTGGTTCCCGTCGGCCTCGAATTCGGACCGTGCGAGGTCGGGGAGCGGGGACGCGGTGTCCGGGTGCCCGAGCGCGAAGTCGTGCTCCTTGACAGCGAAGATGTCCGCGAAGTCGGTGCCGACCTCGAGGGCGAGCTCGAACTCGACGGGGTGCGGCGCGTGGTTCTGGACGACGATGTGCTCCTGCATGCCGTCGCCGATGAAGCGGTCGCGGCCGATCGAGAGCACGTCCTGCTCGAGACCGCCTGCGATGGGGTTCCGGAGGTAGAAGGCGGCCGAGTAGTACTCGACCTTGTCCGACGAGAGCTTGAGCGGGCGCTCGCCGTTGATCGTGAGGATCCAGCGCGAGAGGAAGCGCGTGTCGTCCGCGAAGAGGCCCATCACGGGGTCGGAGATGTCGCCGCGCTCGTCCGAGACGCAGAACGTCGACCCCTCGAGAATCGTCAGTGCCACTACTTGCGGACGATCGCGTCCTGGCTCGCCTGCTGGAGCGGCTTGATCACCATCTCGTCGACGACCATGTAATCCGGCCGGGTCACCGCGAAGAGGATGCAATCGGCCACGTCGGCGGGGGTCAGATACTCGACGCCGCGATAGACCGCGTCCTTGCGCTCCTGGTCGCCGCGGAAGCGGACGTCGGAGAACTCCGTGTCCCCCACCATGCCCGGGTCCACGGTCGAGACCTTGATCCGTCCGACGAGCTCCCTGCGCATGACCCGCGTGAGCGCGAGCACGGCGGTCTTCGACCCGACGTACATGCCGCCCTGCGGGTAGGCCTCGCGGCCTGCCCACGAGCCGAGGTTGACGATGTGCCCGCGCCCGTCCTCCATGTGCGGGAGCACGAGGCGCGTCATGCGCACGAGACCGAGGACGTTCGTCTCGAGCATCTGCCGGTCGTCGTCGTCGTTGGACTCCTCGACGGAGGTGCGGCCGAGAGCGAGGCCGGCATTATTGACGAGGATGTCGATGCGGCCGAGACCACCCGCTGCGGTCTCGACGAAAGTCGCGCAGCTCTCCTCGTCGGTCACGTCCAGCGGAGCCGTGATGTGTCCGTCGCCTGAAAGCTCCTTGACGAGCTCCTCGAGGCGGCCGGTTCGCCGCGCGCCAAGTGCGAGCCGAGCACCGGCGTTTGCGAGAGCCCGCGCGGTCTCGGCGCCGATGCCGCTCGAGGCGCCGGTGACGACGGCGGTCCGATCAGACAGGTCCGGCACGAGCGGGAGCCTACCGAGCTACTTGCCGACCGTGGCGTCCACCAGCCCGGACAGATCCGCGCCGGTTCGGCCCTTTGTGAGGCCGACGAGGTAGCAGAGGAGCGGAGCGTTGATCCGCTCGCCGCTCGAGTGCGCCGCGACGCGGGCCAGCTCGAGCAGCTCGTCGACCTCCGTCTGGGAGAGCCCCAGGCTGTCCGGGCTTTCCCCGGAGGCCTCGGCGAGCCGGTTGCGCGCATCACTCAGCCAGTCGTCCACTCCCGGAGCTTAGACTTCGCGCGGCATGAAGGTCGGCGTCCCCAAGGAGACCGCTTCGGGCGAGCGGCGAGTCGCCCTCGTGCCCGATTCGGCCAAACGTCTCGCCGAAGCGGGCGTCGAGGTGTTCGTCGAGCCTGGAGCGGGGACGGCGGCCGGCTTTCTCGACCAGGCATACGAGGAGAGCGGCGCGAAGGTCGCGGCCGACGCGTTCTCCGGGGTCGACGCGGTGGCGAAGGTGCAGCAGCCGAGCCCCGACGAGGTCGCGAAGCTCGGCGACGGACAGATCCTGATCGCGTTCCTGCAGCCGCTCGTGAACGGCGACCTCGTGCGCGCGCTCGCCGAGCGCCGCGTGACCGCCTTCTCGATGGACTCGATCCCGCGCATCACGCGCGCGCAGCCGATGGACGCGCTCTCGTCGCAGAGCACGGTCTCGGGCTACAAGGGCACGCTGATCGCGGCCGATCACCTGCCGAAGTTCATGCCGATGCTGACCACCGCCGCGGGCACGATCCCGCCCGCGCGCATCCTCGTCCTGGGCGCGGGAGTCGCTGGACTGCAGGCGATCGCAACGGCGCGCAGGCTCGGCGCCGTCGTCTCGGCGTTCGACGTACGCCCGGCGGTGAAGGAGCAGGTGGAGAGCCTCGGCGCCACGTTCCTCGAGCTCGACGTCGAGGGCGCGGAGGGCCAGGGGGGCTACGCCGTCGCGCTCTCGGACGACCAGCACGAGCGCGAGCAGCAGCTCATCGCCCACCACGTGGCCGAGTCGGACGCGGTCATCACGACCGCGCTCATCCCCGGCCGCGAGGCGCCCATCCTCATCACCGCCGCTGCGGCGCGCGGAATGCGGCCCGGCTCCGTGATCGTCGACCTCGCCGCCGAGGCCGGCGGGAACTGCGAGTTGACGAAACCCGGCGAGACCGTGGTCGAGAACGGCGTTACCGTCGTCGGCGAGCTCAACCTGCCGAGCTCGATGCCACTGCACGCGAGCCAGATGTACTCCCGCAACGTGTGGACGTTCCTGAACCATCTCCTCGGAGGCGGCTCGGAGCTCACGCTCGACTTCGAGGACGAGATCACACGTGAGACGTGCGTGACCCACGACGGCAAGGTGCTGAAGGAGCCGCTCGCGGCATGACCACGACACTCCTCAACAGCATCACGGTGTTCGTCCTCGCCGTGTTCATCGGCATCGAGATCATCTCGAAGGTCCCGACGATGCTGCACACGCCGCTCATGTCGGGGACGAACGCGATCCACGGCATCGTCCTCGTCGGGGCGATGCTGATCGCGGGCTCGGCCGACTCCGACCTCGAGAAGGCGCTCGCCTTCGTCGCCGTCGTCTTCGCGACGATCAACGTCGTCGGCGGCTTCCTCGTCACCGACCGCATGCTCGAGATGTTCAAGCGCAAGCCGTCCAAGCCCGAGTCCGAATGACGCC
>DATEOR010000101.1:0-9687 GCA_035273885.1 Gaiellaceae bacterium | reverse complement strand
GCCTACATCTGGCGGCCGGTGTGGATGCTCCTCCGGCTCGGGCCCGCCCTGGCCGCGATCAGGCGGGCGAGCCGGGCGGCCGAGCGCTGAGCGGCGCGGGCGCCGGCCGGCGCCTCCCGTCGAGGTCGAAGGCGACCACGGGGACCAGCTTCTCGAGCGTTTCGTCGGAGTCGTGAACCGCAACTCCGTTCACGATCAGCCACGCATGCCCTGGCGGTCCATCGTCCCCCTTGCGTACGCCGAGGACGAGGAGCGAGCCCTCGTTGCCGGCCGGGAGGTAGCGGTAGGTGATCAGGCTACGCTCCAGGCAGTTGTCCCGGAGAGCCCGGGTCCGGTACATCCACCGCGCGAGTGTCACGACGTCCTGGGTTCGCTTCGCGTCCGGGGCGCGCCGGTGCCGGGGCGCCATCACGGTCACGAGGCGCGAGAGTGGAACGACGCGCTTGAGGACGGGCAGGGCGCCGGCCCAGACGAGCATCCTCCCCGAAAGAAGGAGCTCGCTTGGCCCGGAGACGACGGTCCGGATCCTGTCCACGCGGTCCACGCTCATGCCGCCTCACGGATGAGAACGCGCTCGATTTCGCTCAGTAGGCTGGGAAGCTCGTCGATCGCCGCCGCGAACCGAACCTCGTAGACGGGCACGAGGGCTGCGAGGCGAAGGTACTCCTCCACAGTCTTGCGCTTGAGCTCCGGGTCGAGCAGCGTGAAGCAATAGGCGTGGGGGAGGAGCCTTTGGATGACCGCGTCCGCTTCGAGCCTCGCGAGCCTGACGCGCTCGCCTTCTGGCTGCCGGGTCAGGACGCACAAGGCCGCCAGCGGAGCGACCTTCTGGCCCACGGAGATCAGACCGTCAGGGCCCAGCTCGGGCGCGGGGGGGACCGGGGCGTCGAAGTACTTCGCCGAGGCCGGACGAAGCCGGATGGAGAACGGAAGCTCGAAGACCTGAACGCCTGCGCTGGTCGTCTCGAAAGCCAGAGCATCGTCAGCACACACCCGGTAGCCGCGCTGGCTGAGACCGAAAGCGATGGTCGACTTGCCGGTCTGCGAGTCGGCGCAAAAGGCGATCACCCCAGCTCGAGTCTTCACCGCGCTCGCGTGCAGGACCTGGCGGCCGAGCAGCTGGAGCGTCATGGGTACGATCGTGCGTCGGTAGGTGTCGACGACCAGGCTTTCGGGGACCCCCTCTCCCGGCACAGCGAGGATTCGGCCGTCGCGTCCAGAGCGAAATGCACCGACGGCCGGGAGGTAAGCCCAGTACTCGTCATCCGAACGGTAAAAGTACGCGGACGGCGTGCCTGCGTAGTCGACCCAAACGAGCGTTGCCGGATCGCTTTCGTCGGGCATCGGCGCTCGCGTGTCGCTGGACCCGAGTGCGAGCGTGAGGGTGGTGATCATTCCGTCGAAGAGTATGCTGCCGCCCGGCTCGCGCTAGCGCAGAGCCGGGCGGTGACCAAGCAATGACGTGCTATTCGTGCCCCGGAGGCTTCAGCGTCGGCTCGCCCGGATCACCAGGCACCGGCTGCGACTTGCCGTTCGCCGGGCCGCCAGCACCGCCGCCAAGCATCACTTCGGCGACGTCCCCTAGATAGCGAAGCTCCATCGGTTCCCACTTCGTCATTGCTCTGTCACCCCCTCCCTTCACCGTCAGTCCCATTGGCGCATCCACGCCTCGAGATTCAAGACGCTCCACAGCTTGTGTGCGAGCTCCGAAAACTCGAGTACGGCGGATCCTTCCTGGACACCTCTCCCTTGCAGTCTTTCAAGCGAAGTATAGATGGCTGATTCTAGTTTTTTCCCGTCGACAATTCCACTAGCCGTAAGTATTGGTGCCCCGCCGTATTCTTCCCAAGCTTGGGGGATCTGCTCGGTGAGTACCCTGGTTGAGAACTCGGTGATCAGCACCTTCTTCTGATCGCGGAAACCGGCCTCGGGAAATCGGTCTGCGAGGCGCATGCGCAGGATGCCTTTGGAGCGGTGACCGGTGTGCAGGAGACTCGGCGGTGTGCGCACGAGAAAGTCCACGACCCCGGGGTCCCAGAAGGGCATGAAGGGCTCGAGTCCGAGCCGCCTCCCGCGCTCGTATGCCTCCTCGCGCTCCATTGCGACGACCACGTTCTCGAAGTAGGGAATGACGTCGCTGAGATACGCGCCCTGGCTATGGCGCGCCTGCGTGAAGGCTGCCGCGCGGTCCTCGAGCTGTCGGGCGAAGGCGGGATCCGGGGCGAGCCAAGGATCCATGCGCTCGCGCAGCCGTCGGCGGCGGACATCAGCGAGGAAGTTGGGCGCAAAGCGGCTCGAGGCTCCTCTGGCCGCGTCCTGCAGGACCACCTTTGCGCCGTACTTCCAAAGAAGGTTCCTGAGCATCGGCCACTTCTGCACCTTGTAGGACCGTCGGTACGTAAGCCAGAAATGGTTGAGCTCCCGAAGCCGCAGGTGCCGCATGCAGTCCGCCGACCAGCGCGGCGAGACGGACAGCCACTCGTCGCCGCCGGCACCCGTGAGAAACGTCTTTGCGCCCTGCTCGCGGCCCTCGAGGGCGAGCCGTGTGTAGAGCGGGTGCCAGATGTTGACGAGTGGCGTCGGCCACGTCGCAGTCGTATGCAGGGCGCCGAGGACCAGGCCGTCCGGGCGCTCGGCTTCCGCGAACGGAAGGATGGTCTGCGGCATGCCGAGCTCGCCCGCCACGAGTCGCTGGATGGGCTCCTCGTGGAAGTTCGGGTCGGGGAAGACAAGCGAGAGCGCGATGGGAGGCTGGGTCCCGGCAGACCGCGTCTCATCGGCGGCGAAGGCGGCGATCGCGACGGAGTCGATCCCACCGCTCAGGAAGATCGACGGGCGCCCGACGGACAGGGCGCGGTCGAGAGCCCGTTCCATGAGCTCGGGGAACTGCGGTAGCTCGGCCTCCGTGACCCATTGCACCTCAGCTTCGCTCGGGGCCGGATCCCAGTAGCGAGACGTCGTGAGGCCGCCTTCGGACGCGGTCAGGAGCCGCCCGGCCGGGATACGCCGCACTTCCTCGAAGTAGGTCTCGCCGGGATCGAGGTGGTAGTTGACGAGCGACTCGGCGAGCGCGGGCCGGTTCAGAGCGGGCGAAACTGCCTTGGTGCGAACGAGCGCGACGATGGAGTCCGAGAAGTACCAGGCCTCGTCGCGGCCCTTCGCATAGAAGAGCGGATGATGGCCGAGGGGATCCCGCGCGGCTAGGAGCGAGTCCGAGCGCGCGTCCCACAAAACGAGGGCGAAGACGCCGTCGATCCGGCCGACGACCTCCGGTCCTAGCTCGAAATATGCGCGGAGGATCAGCTCCGCAGCGTCCGTGGCCGGGTCTGCGCCGGAGATGGCCGCCAAAGATTCCGTGTCGAAGACGTGACCGTCGAAGACAGCCAAGCTCGAGTTGACCCGTGCGACCTGGGCCGGTGCGGCCTCGCCACGCGAGACGATCTCCGGAACCTCCCGACCCGGCTTGTACCGCAGGACGAAAGAGGACGTGTCCGGCGCGGCGCGCCGCTCCTGTGGAACCGCAGCCACGCCTACGCCGCCGCCGGCCGAAGCAGCTTCTTCTCGACGAGGTTCGAGATGAGCTTGTCGATCTCCTCGCTGATCTCCGCCGGCGCTGCGTCGAACTCGCGCTCGAGCGCTCGCTGGAGCGCTTCCCGGCTCAACCCGGTGACGAGCAGATCCCACGCTCGCGACCCGGTGGCATTGAGCGCGTAGATCTCGTTCGTCAGGAGGTTGACGAGCACAGTCTCGCCCTCGACGCGCTGGGTGACGACGTCGGGATTTGGCACCCAGCCAGCCTCCGAATCAGCTCGGAGATCGCGCTCGTCGTTCTCGTTATCCGCAGGAAAATTCGAGTCAGTCAATTTGGTGATCCGGGAGAGCGCGCACCAAAATTCGTGGTTCGTTTCTGGTCGCCGCCATCAGACCCGCTTGCCCGCGGGCTTCGTCGGATCATGTGAGCCTCGCCAGGGGTTGTCAAACGTCTGGCGTACCGGAGATCTCTACGACGAGTCCGTCCTGTGCCGTCACGACTCCGTCGGGCACCGGGAGCTCGACCGGCCGGTGCGTGAGCAGGACCGGGCCGTCCGCCGCGGCGAGGGCCTCTTCGGCGGAGAGATGGCCGCGCGGCTGTCCGTCTTTGTCCGATCGAGCCAGTGTTGCCTCGCAGACGAAGAGGTCGGCTCCGCGCGCGAGG
The DNA here is from genome assembly GCA_035273885.1 of Gaiellaceae bacterium. Taxonomy (GTDB): domain Bacteria; phylum Actinomycetota; class Thermoleophilia; order Gaiellales; family Gaiellaceae; genus DATEOR01. The sequence goes on along the minus strand of DATEOR010000101.1, from coordinate 5,492 downwards.
GCCGAGAGCTCGTCGGTGGGCGCTGAGTCGCCGGAGTAGGCAAGCAGCTTGTCGCCCTCGCGGACGCGAAAGCCGTACGCCTCCATCGTGTAGTGCGGCAGGCGGTGCGCCTCGACCTCGAAACCTCCGGCCTGGAAGGGCGTCGCGGGCTCGAACTCGTGCAGATCGAAGGCTGCGTCGAACATCCCCGGGTTCCCGAAGTTGGCCGCGAAGGCGTCCAGCTGGGAGCGGCCGCCGGGCGGGAGCCACACAGAGCACGGGATGTGCTCTTCGGGAGGCCCGTAGGCGTTCAGCCATGCCCATGGGACGAGGTCGCCCCAGTGGTCGAGATGAAAGTGCGTTATCGCGACCGCATCTACGCGCCTGTCTCCGTTTGCCCGGAGCCGTCCGAGGACCCCGGGGCCGCAGTCGAGCAGGAGGCTTCGGCGCGGTTCGGCGCTCGTCTCGACGAGGTAGCCCGACTGCGCGCTGCCGGGGTTCGGCCAGGCCGGAGATGACCCGATGACGGTGAGGCGCACGTTCATATACTGACCGACCGCTATGAATCGCGAGCGCAAGATCCGGGTCGTCATCGCCAAGCCGGGCCTCGACGGCCACGACCGAGGTGCGAAGATCATCGCCCGCGCGCTTCGGGATGCGGGCATGGAGGTCATCTACACGGGCCTCCACCAGACTCCGGAGCAGATCGTCGAGACCGCGATCCAGGAGGACGCGGACGCGGTCGGCATCTCGATCCTCTCGGGCGCGCACATGACGCTCGTCCCGAAGATTCTCGAGGGCTTCAAGACGAACGGCGTCGACGATGTCGTCGTCGTCGTGGGCGGCACGATTCCGAAGCCGGACGTCGAGGAGCTGAAGCGGCAAGGAGTTGCTGAGGTCTTCACTCCGGGAGCGCCCGTCTCCGAGATCGTCGACTTTCTCCGCGAGCGAGTACCGGTCACGCGGTGAGCGTCGACGTCGTACGTGACGGCGGCGTCGCAGTCGTGACCGTCAACCGGCCCGACGCTCTGAACGCCCTCGATGTCGAGCACGCCGAGGCGCTGCGCGACCACCTCGAGGATCTCGCCGTCGATCCGGAGGCGCGCGTCGTCCTCCTCACCGGCGCGGGCGACAAGGCCTTCGTCGCCGGCGCCGACATCAAGTACATGCAGTCGCTCGGGGTCCTCGAGGCCCGGCGCTGGGGCGAGCTTGGCCAGGCCTGCGCCAACCTGCTCGAGACGATCCCGAAGCCGACCATCGCCGCGATCAACGGCTACGCGCTCGGGGGCGGCTGCGAGCTCGCACTCGCCTGCGACATCCGGCTCGCCTCCGGCCAGGCGAAGCTCGGCCAGCCCGAGGTCAACCTCGGGATCATCCCGGGCTGGGGCGGCAGCCAGCGACTGCCGCGCATCGTCGGGCTCGGCTTCGCCAAGGAGATCGTCTTCTCGGGCCGCGCGGTCGAAGCGCAGGAGGCCCACGACTGGGGCCTCGTCAACCAGATCTACGAGCCGGACGAGCTCATGCCGGAGGCGATGAAGCTCGCCCACGAGCTGGCGAAGAAGAGCCCGCTCGCGCTTGCATACGCGAAGGAGGCGACGAACCTCTATCTCACGGGCGAGGCGAGCGCGCACATGGAGACGGAGCTCCGCCTCTTCGCGATGCTCTTCTCCTCCGAGGACCAGAAAGAGGGCATGGCGGCGTTCGCGGAGAAGCGCGAGCCCGAGTTTCGGGGCCGCTGAGCGGCGCAAATCCGCTGCTAGCCTGGAAAGAGCCCATGCAGGACACACTGACGATCGCCGGCCGCGAGTTCGGCTCACGCCTGCTTCTCGGCACCGGCAAGTACGACACCTTCGAGACGATGCGCGAAGCCGTCGCGGCTTCGGGCACCGAGATCGTCACCGTGGCCGTCCGGCGGATCGACTTCGACGCGCCCGGCGAGGACATCACCTCGTTCCTCCCGGAGGAGGTACTCCTCCTCCCGAACACGTCCGGCTGCGAGACGGCCGACGAAGCGGTGCGAAGCGCGAAGCTCGCCCGGGCCGGCGGCCTGCCGGACTGGGTCAAGCTCGAGGTCATCCCGGACCCTCGCTATCTCCTGCCGGATCCCGTCGAGACTCTTCGCGCCGCCGCCGCGCTCGTCGAGGACGGCTTCACCGTTCTTCCCTACGTGCTCCCCGACCCGGTGCTGGCGAAGAAGCTCGAGGAGGTCGGCTGCGCGACGGTCATGCCGCTCGCAGCGCCTATCGGAAGCGGCCGCGGTCTCAAGCTGCGCGACTCGATCCGCATCATCGTCGAGCAGGCCGAGGTTCCGGTCGTCGTGGACGCTGGCCTGGGCGCTCCGTCGCACGCAGCCGAGTCGCTGGAGATGGGCGCCGACGCCGTGCTCGTCAACACGGCGATCGCGCGCGCAGACGATCCGGTGGCGATGGCCGAGGCTTTCCGGCTCGCCGTCGAGGCAGGCCGACAGGCCTTCCTCGCGGGCGTCATGGAGGAGCAGGCGCCGACGCCGTCGAGCCCGGTCGGAGGAACCGTTTGACCGTCGAGGTCAACGGGCGCGAGCAGGAGCTCGCGCAGGGCGAGACCGTCGCCGGCCTCCTCCAGAAGCTCGGCCTCGAAACAGGCTGGGCGCTCGTCGAGCGAAACGGCGAGCCCGTGGAGCGCGCCCGCTACGCGGAGGTCGAGCTCGAGGATGCGGACACGCTCGTCATCGCCCGCGCCGTTGCTGGCGGCTAGTCGACTCTATCTCGTGACGCCGGTCAAGGCCGGCTTCGGCGAGTTCCTTGCATCCGCGATCCGGGGCGGCGTCGACGTCGTGCAGGTGCGCGACCGGTCGCTCTCCGACGGTGTCCTGCTCGAGGCACTCGCGGAAGCCCGCGTCGCAACGGCGGCACACGGCGTTCCGCTCGGCGTGAACGACCGGCCGGACCTGGCCGTCCTCGCGGGCGCCGACTTCGTCCACGTGGGCCAGGACGACATTCCCGTCGAGGCGGCGCGAGCGTTCGGTCTCCCTGTCGGCCTGTCCACCCACGCGCCCAGCGAGATCGACGCTGCATCGTCCGACTACATCGCCGTCGGGCCCGTGCACGCGACGCCGACGAAGGAAGCCCGGCCGGCGGTCGGCCTCGACCTCGTCCGCTACGCGGCCGCCAACGCGAAGCCGCCGTGGTTCGCGATCGGTGGGATCGACGCCTCGAACGTCGCGGGCGTCGTCGCGGCGGGCGCGACAAGGATCGCCGTCGTCCGCGCCATCGTCGAAGCGGACGACCCCGAGCGGGCCGCGCGCGAGCTCCGCGAGGCGCTTCCCGGCTAGCCGAGCAGCACGATCTTGGCGGCCGTGAGCGACTCGGCCGTGGCCTTCTGCTGCGTCCAGGTCGGCGCGAAGGCGGGGGTGGACACGCGGGTCCGCTCACCGACCTGGGCCGAGGAGACGTCTGCCGTCGTGAAGCCACTCGCGCCCTTCCGTTGCACGTCCGCGTCGGCGGGGACGGCGAGGGTGACCGTTCGGCGGTTGATGAAGCTCAACCCGAGGGGCGCGACGACGACTCGCTTCGTCCTCACCGTCATCGTCGTGGAGGTCTTGTCCACGATCTTGGCCCCGTTGAGCGTCACGGTGATGTCGCCGAGGCCGGGCCGAAGGCGCGGGAAGAGCAGGTGCTTCGCGTCGTGCAGGTGCTCGAACGGGTTGATCGGGGTGCCGTTCGGCTCGTGTACCTCGAAGTGGAGGTGCGGCTGGATCCCGTTTGCATCGCCGGAGTCGCCGACGAAGCCGACGAGCTGACCCCGGCTCACGTGGTCGTGGTAGTCGAGACCAGGCGCGTAGGCCTTACTACAGCCGGCCTTGTTGTCGTTGTCGGGACCCTCGTCGTTGTTCAGATGGATGTACCAGTACTCGTACCCGCTCTTGCCGTGGAGGACGAGCATGCAGCTCGGGACGGGGCCCTTTGGCTGCGACCACTTCTCCACCCAGCCGCCCTCGAACGCGACGGCGGGCTGGTGGCGCACCGACATGAGGTCGTTGCCCTCGTGCCATCCCCCGGGGCGGGGGTCGTGCCAGTCGTTCGTATAGGTGACGTTGCCGACGACCGGAAACCCCGTCGGGTCAGGGAACTCGGGCGTGGCAGCGCTCGCGGTCCCTGTGAAGACCCCGATCAGAAGAAGGAGAAGTACCCCTCGGGCTGTCGTCCGGTGGCTGGCCATAGGCTCCGGTTCGCGTCCGAAGTGGCGGACGGTAACAGACCCTTCGGCAAGCGGTCGTCCGATCTTGAGCGGATAGGATCGCGCCCGCATGAAGATCGCCGTCTGCGTCAAGGAGGTTCCGGATGCCTCCGCTCCCAAGCGCCTGGATCCGCAGACCTTCCGGCTCGACCGAAGCGTCGCCGGCGCGCTGAACGACTTCGACACGCACGCGATCGAGGAGGGGCTGCAGCTCAAGGCCAAGGGTGGGGAGGGCGAGGTCGTCGCCGTCCTCATGGGTCCCGAGCGCGCCGCCGACTCGCTGCGGAAGGCACTGGCCATCGGTGCCGACAGGGCCGTGCACGTCTCGGACGAGGGACTGGCCGGCTCAGATCTCGTGGCGACCAGCAGGGTGCTCGCCAAGGCGCTCGAGCGTGAGGGCGCGGACGTTGTCCTCTTCGGCCAACAGGCGGGCGATTCCGACGGGGCCGTCCTCTGGGCCGCCGTCGCCGACCGGCTCCAGCTCCCGGTGATCTCGCAGGCCGCGAGCCTCGAGGCCTCCGAGGGCAAGGTGAAGGTGAAGCGCCAGACCGAGTACGGCTACGACGTGATCGAGGCGCCCGTTCCCTGCGTGGTCGCCGTCTCCGATGCGATCAACGAGCCGCGCTACCCGTCGCTCAAGGGGATCATGGGCGCGAAGAAGAAGCCGCAGGAGACCGTATCGCTCTCCGATCTCGGCCTGGCGGCGAACGATGCCGGGGACTCCGGTTCTCTCACCGAGGTCTACGGCCTCTCCGACCCGCCCTCGCGAGGCGACAGCGAGCGGATCGAGGACGACGGGCCCGCCGCGGCCGAGAAGATCGTCGAGTACCTCTCCTCCCACAAGCTCATCTGATGGCGACCCTGGTCTACGTCGAGCACCACGAGGGCGAGCCCGTCAAGGGCTCCCTCGGCGTGCTCGGCAGAGCGGCGCAGCTCGGCGACGATGTCGCCGCGGTCGTGCTCGGCTCCGGTGTCGAAGGAATGGCCGACGTGCTCGGCAAGCACGGCGCCTCGCGCGTCCTCGTCGCGGACGACCCCGCCCTCGAGGCGCCGCTCCCGCAGCCGCGGGTCGACGTGCTCGCGAAGCTCGTGGAGTCGGAGGGCTTCGACAACGTCCTCTTCGGCGCTTCTGTGCTCGCCGCCGATGTCGCGGCCGGCCTGGCCGCGCGACTCGATGCCGGCCTGAACTGGGACCTCGTCGACCTCGAGGTCCGCGACGGGAAGCTCGTCGGCAAGCGGCCCGCGCTCGGCGACTCCGTCATCGTGGAGGTGGGCTGGAAGAGCGAGCCGCGCCTCGC
>DATEOR010000100.1:0-13333 GCA_035273885.1 Gaiellaceae bacterium | reverse complement strand
CCGTCGGACAGGGTGAGCCAGGTGTGCTCGATCTCCCGGATCGCGCGCGGAAACTCGGTCCGGGTCGTCACCGACGGGATCCTCTCATGCGGCGGGATAGGATCGCGCGGTGAGCGAAGCCGTCCGCACGCGCATCGGCGGCCACGTCGTCGTGGACGCCCTCGAGAGCCTCGGAGCCGAAACGGCTTTCGGCCTGCCTGGGGTGCACGCGCTCGGAATCTGGGAGGCGCTGCGCGGAAGCTCCGTCCGCTACGTCGGCTTCCGCACCGAGCTGAACGCGGCCTTCGCGGCCGACGGCTACGCGCGCGCGGGCGGCAAGCCCGCGGCTCTCCTCCTCTCCACCGGGCCGGGAGCGCTGAACTCGCTCACCGGACTGATGGAGGCCTCGAGCGCGCACGTACCGCTCGTCGCAGTGGCGAGCCAGATCCCGCGCGGCCTGATCGGGCGCGGCCGCGGTTACCTTCATGAGCTGCGCGACCAGCGCGCATCCTTCGAGCCGATCGTCAAGTGGGCGGCGCGGGCGCGAAGCGCGGAGGACGTCCCGGAGCTCCTGGCCGAGGGGTGGCAGCGCGCGCAGACGCCGCCGAGCGGCCCGGTTTTCCTCGAGATCCCCGTGGACGTCCTCACCGGCGAGACCGAAGTGCGCGCCGAGAGGCTCGACGGCAGCCCGCCTCCCTCGGTGGTACCGAACGCCTCTCGCCTCGACGAGGCGGCGCGCGTGCTCGCGGGCGCCGACAATCCGCTGGTCTGGGCCGGAAGCGGCGTCCTGCGCTCGGGTGCGTGGGAGGAGCTCCGCGCGCTCGCCGAGGCGCTGCGCGCACCGGTCGTGACGTCGTACATGGGCAAGGGGGCGTTCCCCGAGGACGACCCACTCGCCGCCGGCTCGGCCTGCGACGAGGGCGCCTTCAGAGACCTCGTCGAGGGCTCGGACGCGGTACTCGTGGTCGGCTCGGAGCTCGGCGCCGAGACGACGCAGCAGTACAGGCTCCGGTTTGGCGGCCAGCTCGTCCAGATCGATGCGGAGGAGGAGCGCATTGGCGCCACCTTCCCTGCGCTCGGGCTCGTCGGCGATGCGCGCGCGACGCTGGCCGCTCTGGTCGAGCGCCTGCCGAGGCGGGAGCCGGACGGCCGCGCGGAGGAGCGCGCCGGCTCTGTCCGTGAGCGGATCTCCGCAGGTCTCGCCGACCAGGGCCGGGATCTCGAGCGCGGCCTGCTCGAGTCCGTCCGCGCCGCGCTCCCGCGAGAGGCGGCGGCCGGGTGGGACATGACTATCCTGGCGTACTGGGCCGGAGCCCACTTCCCGGTCCTCAGCCCGCGTCGGTTCCTCTACCCGCTCGGATCCGGCACGCTCGGCTACTCATGGCCGGCAGCGCTCGGGGCTTCCGCGGCACTCGGGCAGCCGACCCTCGCGGTCGCGGGCGACGGCGGCTTCCTCTACGGCATCCAGGAGCTCGCCACGGCGCGCCAGTACGGACTTCCGACCACGCTCTTGCTCGTGGACGACGGCGGCTACGGGATCTTGCGGGAGTACCAGCGCGACGCCTACGGCGAGACCTTCGCCGTCGATCTCGAGCAGCCGGATTTTCCCGAGCTCGCACGCTCGTTCGGCGTCCCGGTCGAGTCGACGACCCCGGGCGCCCTCGAGGACGCCCTCGGCCGGGCCTTGGCAACGGGCGGCCCTGCGGTCGTCCACCTGCCCGCACGCCTCGAGATGTGGACGGCGACGGGCTGATGGTCAACTGGAGCAGCCTTGTGCGCCCGTCGCTCGTCGGGCTCGAGCCCTACCGCCCGGGTCCCAGCCTCTCCGAGCTCCGGCGCGAGCACGGCATCGAGGAGATCGCAAAGCTGAACTGGAACGAGGACCTGTTCGGCCCGCTCCCCGGAGCCCTCGACGCTGTCAGGGACGAGCTCACGAACGCCTGGATGTACCCGGAGCAGGCCTACAGCGACCTACGCGAGGCCGTCGCGGACTGGCTCGAGCTGCCGCCGGAGACGATCGTACCCGCGCACGGCATCCAGGCCCTCATCGCGGCCGTTGCGCACACCTTCATCCGCGAAGGAGACGTGGTCGTCGTCCCGCAGCCGACCTACGGCCTCTACGCGCAGGTGTCCGCCGGCGCAGGAGCCCGCATCGTCCGGGTGCCCAACCGCGACTTCCGCCTCGATCTGCCCGCCCTCGCCGACGTGGCACGCGTCGAAGGCGCCAAGCTCGTCTGGGTCTGCGACCCCAACAATCCCACGGGTTCGCTCGTCGAGCCCGGCGAGTGGACCGAGTTCCTCGCCGCCCTTCCCGACGGGACGACAGCCGTCGTGGACGAGGCGTACCGCGAGTACGCCGATCCCGAGCGGCGGGTCTCCAGAGAGGCCGACGTGCTGGCGGGGCGGCCGGTGGTTCTCCTCCGCACCTTCTCGAAGATCTTCGGTCTCGCCGGGCTCCGACTCGGCTACGCGGTCGCGCACCCGGAGCTCGCGCCGTTCCTTGACGTCGTCCAGGAGCCGTTCAACGTGAACCGCGCGGCGCTCGCCGCAGGACGAGCCTGCCTCGCCCACCCCGAGCAGATCGAGGAGCGCCGCCGCCAGTCGGCCGAGGCCCGCGCACTGCTCGCCGGGCTCCTGGCAGATTCGGGGATGGAATCGCTTCCATCCGAGGCGAACTTCCTCCTCGCTCACGTCGGCGGGGACGACGCCGCGCTGGCCGCCGAGCTCGTCGTTCGCGGCTTCCTCGTCAGACCGGGAAGCGAGTTCGGGCTTGACGGCTGGATCCGGGTCACGGTCGGGCCGGTCCCGCTCATGGAGCGCTTCGCCGCGGAGCTCGCCGCAGTCCGAGAGGGAGTACGAGGGTGAGCCTCCTCGACATCCGCCGCGACGGCGAGGTCTGCGTCATCACGTTCCAGCGCGAGGAGAAACTGAACGCGATCTCGAGCGCCATGGAGCGAGAGCTCCTCGACGCGCTGTCGGGTGACGCCGTTCGAGGAAGCCGGTGCGTCGTCCTCACCGGGGCCGGCAAAGCTTTCTCCGCCGGTGCGGACATCAACGAGTTCGCCGACGCCGACGCGGCTTCGATCGCTGCCTACTACGCGGACACCGGCGACGTCTACGAGCGGATCGCCGCGCTCCCGATGCCGACCATCGCGGCCATCCACGGCTGGTGCCTGGGCGGCGGGCTCGAACTGGCGCTCGCCACGGACTTCCGCATCGCCGATGAGACAGCGGCGTTCGGGCTCCCGGAGGTAGAGCTCGGGATCCTGCCCAGCTCCGGCGGCGCCTACCGCCTCGTCAGGCTGCTCGGGCCGGGCAAGGCCAAGGAGCTGATGCTGCTGCGACGGCGCTTCGATGCGGCCGAGGCCCACACCATCGGCGTCGTCACGGAGGTCGTCCCCGCTGGGAAGGCGCTCGAGCGCGCGCTTGAATGCGCCGCGGAGCTCGCCGAGCTGCCCCCGCTCGCGGTCGAGACGATCAAGCGCGCGGCCGACCTCATCCCCGAGGGCTCGCGGGAAGCCGCCATATTGATCGAACGTCTCGGGTACGCCGCGCTGGCCCAAACGGAAGCAGCCACCAAAGCGGTGGACGACTTCACACGTCGAGACCGCCGTCCATGACGACGGTCGTTCCCGTGACGTAGGCGGCCCCGGGCGAGGCCAGAAACGCGATGAGCGCGGCCGCCTCTTCCGGAGTCCCGAGCCGGCCGAGTGGCACCTCCTGCTCCCACCCAGCCACGCGCTCGGCCCCGTAGCCGTCGAGCCCTTCGGTGGCGATGTTGCCGAGCGCTACGCACACGGCACGGATTCCGTGCTTGCTCCACTCGAGCGCCAGGCTCCCCGCAAGGTTCTCGATCGCCGCTCGCGCCGCGGCCGCGTGCGCCATGTCGGCCATTCCCCGCCGCGGGCTGAAGCCGATGAAGACGACGACGCCGTCCTTGTTCGGGATCATCGAGCGCTCGGCCACGAGACGCGTGAGATCCCACACGGCGTCGACCGCGAGTCGGTGCACGGCGCGCCAGCCCTTCAGCGAGATCTCCTCCGCAGGCGCCAGGAACTGCCCGCCCGCGTTGTTCACGAGGATGTCGATGCGCCCGAAACGCTCGAGCGCCTGGTCGACGAGCGCCGCGACCTGCTCCGGCTCGCGCAGATCGGTGGGAACCGCGAGGCAGTCGTCGCCGAGTTGCGCCCGCACATCCTCCAAAGGCTCCGGCCGCCTGCCGCAGACGACCACCTTGGCACCGGTCCGCGCGAGCTCCACCGCCGTCGCGCGCCCGATTCCGGTGCCCCCACCGGTGACCAGCGCCACCTTGGCAGCATTCGCATCGGAGGCGAGCGGCGAGCGGAGGTCCGTCACAGCACCAGGGCGTCTGTCGGACGCTGCCCTTCGAGGGCCTCTCGCACGGAGGCCGCCGGCCGCCGGTAGGCCTCGTGCTCGGTCGCGGGGCTGTACCAGGCTGCGTGCGGATTGACGATGAGCGTCGGCCTCTCCGGCGGTGGCGCCTCCGCAGTCGGCGGCTCGACGGGCAGGACGTCGAAGGCGGCGCCCGCGAGGTGGCCGGAGTCGAGCGCAGCCAGCACGGCGTCGAAGTCGACCAGAGCCGCCCGCGCGGTATCGACGAGCAGCGCGCCGCGCGGCATCTTCGCGATCTCGTCCGCGCCGATCATCCCGCGGGTCTCGTCGGTCAGCAGCGAGTGAAGGGAGAAGGCCTCACAGCTCGCGAGGGCCTGGTCGAGCGTGAGCGGATGCACGCCGTAGCCGGCGATCGCCTCGTCGGGCAGATGCGGGTCGACCGCACAGACCTCGAACCCGAGCGCGAGCGCCCGCGTGGCGAGAGCGCGGCCGATGCGGCCGAAGCCGATGACGCCGAGCCTCGTGCCGCGGTTCGTGCGCAGGGGCCCGGCGACGGCGTGATCCCACTTGCCCTCGCGCACGCTGCGGTCGAGGGCGACGACGCCGCGCATGAGCGCGAGGAGCAGCGCGAGGGAGCTGTCGGCCATCTCCTCCACGCAGTAGTCGGGGACGTTGCAGACCCAGATGCCGCGATCGGCCGCCGCGCCCGTGTCCACGTTGTCGTAGCCGACGGAGCACGTCGCGACGATGCGGAGCGCGGGGAGCCGGTCGAACTCTGCAGCGCCGACGGGCTGGTCGGGGCTGACGAGGAGCGCAACCACGTCGTCCGCCTCCCACGGCGCGTCGGCCCGCTCGACCTCGGCGAGGTCGCCGATGATCTCCGCCACCTCCTCGAGCGCGTAGTAGGGATCACCGACGATGACCCTCATGCGAGTCCCTCGCCGTAGCGCGAGTCTCGCCACGCGAGCGCGGCCTTGAGCCCCTGCTCGGCCGCGATGCGGTCGAACTCCTGCTGCTCAGGGGTCTCCGCGGCGTTGAGCATCGCGGAGATGTCGAGGTTGGCCGCGACCGCCATGCGGAGACCCATCGCCTCCTGCGCGCGGACGAGCGCGAGCTTGGTCAGCCGGAGGACGGGGAGCGGCGTCGGCGCGATCTTGGCGACGAGCGCGTTCACCGCATCCTCGAGAGCATCCGGAGCGACGACGGCGTTCACGAGCCCGAGCCGCTCGGCCTCGGTTGCCGAGATCGCGTCGCCGGTGAAGAGGAGCTCGTTCGTCTTCTTCTGCCCGAGTACGAACGGCATCAGGAGAGTGACGGGCCCCGACCCGTAGCGAATCTCAGGCTCGCCGAACTGCGCGTCGTCGGAAGCGACGACGAGGTCGCACGCCATCGCGAGCTCGCAGGCACCGGCGAGGCACCAGCCCCCGACCGCGGCGATCGTCGGCTTCGGCAGGGACCAGAGCTCCATCGTCAGGTCGACGTCCTCCGCGAGGACTTCGTGCCAGCGCTCGGCGCTCTCGATCTGCTGCTCGACCTCCTCGGCGATGTCGTAGCCGGCCGAGAACGCGCGGCCCGCGCCGGTGAGGACGACCACCTTCACGTCGTCGTCCGCGGTCGCCTCGCGCCACGACTCGCGGAGCCGCCGCACCACCTCGCCGCTGATCGCATTCAGCTTGCTCGGGCGGTTGAGCGTCACCCAGGCCGCCGGACCGCGGCGCTCGTACAGCACTACATCCGTCACGAACTCCCTCCTTCTACGACGACGAGCGCGTCGACGGCAATTGCGCCATCCGCGCTCAGGATCAAAGGATTCACGTCGACGGCCGCGATCTGCGGGTGGTCGACGGCAATGCGCCCGAGCGCGACGAGCGTCGCCGCAAGCGCCTGCTGCGCTGCAGGGCTCGCCTCGAGCCCGGGCGCCTCGGCCACGAGCCGGCGCGCGTCCTCCTCGCCGAGCGGCGCGAGGGAGACGGCGGCCAGGGAGAGAGCTTCGACCCCGCCTCCCCCCGGTCCGACCGCGAGGACGGGCCCGAAGTCGGGGTCGCGCGTCATTCCGCAGAAGGCTTCGGCGCCTCCCCGGGCCTGGCGTGCGACCAGCACGCGGCCGCCGAGCCGCTCCGTCGCCCCGCGGACGCCCTCCGCGTCTCCCAGCCCGAGCACCACGCCGTTCTGGGCCGCCTTGTGCGCCGGGCCGTCCACCTTCACGACCACCGGGAAGCCGAGCTCCTGGGCGGCCTCCGCCGCCTCGTCGGGCGAGGCCGCGCGCCGTCGCGGCGCGAGCGCGACACCGTAGCGTTCCAGGACGAGCGCCGACTCGAACTCGGGCAGCGGCCCTTCGGCGAGCAGGTCGGCGAGCTCGACGCGCGCCTCGGTCTCGGTCTTCGGAGAAGCGCGCCGAAGGCCGGCCACGGCGGCGAGCGCGCGCATCGCATCGCGCGGGCCGCGCAAGAGCGCGATGTCGTGCTCGAGCGCGTACTCCGCCACCTCGGGACGCGGGTCGACCGCCGAGACCGTCGTGACCGCCGGGAAGATTTCGGTGCCGGCCGTCGCCTCGGCGAGAGCCTTCACGATCATGAAGCACCACTCGTGCTCCTCCGCGCCCCGGAACTGCGACTGGTCGGCCTGGGCGACGACGATGTCGAAGGCGCCCGAGCCGACGAGGATCTCGATCGACGCGGGAAAGACGACCTCCGCCTCATCGATCGCCCAGGCATCGAGCGGGTTGCCAGGCGCGAGATAGTTGGGGAAGCGGGCGGTGAGCTCGGAGGCGACCTCGTCCGGAAGCGGCTCGAACGGGATCCCGGCCGCCTCTCCCTGATCCGCCAGAAGAGCCCCCTCTCCGCCCGACTCCGACACCGCCGCGATCCGCTTTCCGCGAGGGCGGCGCGAGCGTCCGAGCACCTCGAGTGTCTCGACGAGCGCGGTGAAGTCGTCCACCTCGACGGCGCCGTGCCTGCGCAAGAGCGCCGTGAACGCGCGGTCGGAGCCGACCACGGCACCGGTGTGGGCGAGCGCTGCCCGCGCCCCCGCCTGCGAGCGACCGACCTTCAGGCATGCGACCGGCTTCGCCGCCTCGGCGCAGCGCTCGAGCGCGGAGGCGAACTCCGCGGGCCGTCTGACCGTCTCCAAGAAGAGCCCGATCACGCCGGTTCCCTCCTCCTCCGCGAAGAAGTCGAGGAAGTCCGCCGCGTCGGTGACGGCCTCGCCGCCCGAGGACACGACCGACCGGAAGCCGACCCGCGGCCCGATCCCCAGCAGCGCCTCCGCGATCGAACCGGACTGCGAGACCACCGAGACCCGGCCCCCGCGAAACGTCTCGGGCACGGTGCCGATCCAGAGCGAGCCTTCGTCCGGCGCCGCGACTCCCATGCAGTTCGGCCCGAGCAGCGCGGCGTCCTCGGTGCGCGCACGCTCCGCGATCCGGGCGGCGACCTCCGGGCCGGCGGGCCCGGCCTCGTTCCCCAGTCCAGGGAGGAAGAAGGCGCGGACGCCGGCCGCGAGGCCCTCCTCGAAAGCCTGCTCGACCCGCTCGTGCCCGACCAGCAAGGCGGCCAGCTCGGGCTGCTCGGGAAGGTCGCCGACGCCAGGGAAGCAGCGGAGGCCGAGCACCTCCTCCCTCGTCGGATGCACCCCCCAAGCCGGGATCCCGGAGCACACGACCTCCTCGACGATCCGCCCATGCCGCGGCGAGGCGCCCACGACGGCAACCGACCGCGGGAAGAGGAGGGGACGGACGCGGTTGTGATCGGCCATCGCGCGCTCGTACCATCCTCTCCGACTCGGGAGGCAACGTGCACGAGAAGCAGATCGAGATCCGCTGGCGCGACCAGGACGCCTACGGCCACGTGAACAACGCGGTCTACCTCACCTACCTCGAAGAGGTGCGCGACGAGTGGCTCGAGCGCGCGCTCGGCGATTCGGGCGATACCTGGGGCTACGTCACCGCGCGCGTGGCGATCGACTTCCGCCGCGAGCTGACGCAGGACGACGACGCGATCGTGGCGCGACTCTGGCTGACGAGGATCGGCACGTCGAGCGTGACCACCCGGGAGGAGATCGTGACCGTCGGCGGCGAGCTCGCCGCCGAAGCGGAGGCCGTGCTCGTCGCCCGCGACACCGAGACAGGCCGCTCGCGCCCGCTCAGCGATGCGGAGCGGGCCGCCCTCGAACGCGAGCTCGGCGGTGCTTGAGCAGCTCCTGAGCCCGCTGCAGCTCGGCCCCGTCGAGCTGCCGAACAGGATCGTCTCCACGGCGCACCAGACGACGCTCGTCCACGAGCACCTGCCCACGGATGAGTTCGTCGCCTACCACGAGGCGCGCGCAGCGGGTGGGACGGGCATGATCGTCCTCGAGGCGACGGCGGTGCACGAGTCCGGCCGGCTGACACCGCACACGCTCGCCGGGTACGTGCCCGAGATCGTCGCCGGTTACCGCCGCGTGGCCGATGCCGTCCGTCCACACGGCACGAAGCTCTTCGTCCAGCTCTTCCACGGCGGCCGCGAGCTGATCGCCCTACCGCCCCGCCCGCCGGCTGTGGCGCCGTCGGCTATCCCGAGCCAGCGCTTCCACGTCGAGCCTCGCGAGCTCACGAGCGCCGAGATCGACGACCTGATCGCGGGCTACGCGCGCTCCGCGGAGCTGGCCGCCGAAGCCGGGCTCGACGGGATCGAGCTGTCGGCCGCACACGGTTACCTCTTCGCGCAGTTCTTCACGCCGGAGCTCAATCTGCGGGAGGACGAGTGGGCGGTCGGGCCGCAACTCCTCGTCGCCGTCGCGGAGGCCGTGCGGGAGGCAGCGCCCGGCCTTGCCCTCGGCGTCAGGTTCTCGGCCGACTCCGAATCGGCGGTCGCCGTCGCGCCCGAGCTCGCCGGTGTGGTCGACTACCTCTCGATCGCGCTGGGGGACTCCTCGACCTACCGGGGCTCGACCGGCATAGTCCCACCGCCTCCCGTTGAGGAAAGCGTCATCGCGGGCTTCGCGGCGCCGTTTCGGGTCGGCCCGCCGCTGATCGCAACCTCGCGCGTCGTCGACCCGGAAGCAGCTGACCGCCTCATCGCGGACGGAGCCGCCGACGCGGTCGGGATGACGCGCGCGCTCATCACCGACCCGGACCTCCCGCGCAAGGCCGTCGAGGGCAATACCTTCCTCCGCTGCATCGGCTGCAACACGTGCATCGCGCACTACCACGCAGGCATCTCGATCGCCTGCGCGCAGAATCCGCGCACGGGGCGGGAGCTGACCTGGACGCCGGTGCACGCGGCGCGGCGCCTGAAAGTCGCGGTGGTGGGCGGCGGGCCAGCAGGAATGGCCGCCGCGGCCGAAGCGCATGCGTCCGGACACGAGGTCGTCCTC
The DNA here is from genome assembly GCA_035273885.1 of Gaiellaceae bacterium. Classification (GTDB taxonomy): domain Bacteria; phylum Actinomycetota; class Thermoleophilia; order Gaiellales; family Gaiellaceae; genus DATEOR01. The sequence continues at coordinate 3,649 of DATEOR010000100.1, read as the reverse complement.
TACGAGTCGACCATCCAGCTCGGCGGCCAGGTCGCGCTCGCCGAGGCTGCGCCCGGCCATGCCGAGCTCGCCACGTCTCTCCTCCGAAACTACGAGCGCCTGCTCGAAGGCGTCGACGTGCGGCTCGGGGAGCACGTGGAGGAGTCGCCCGATGCCGACGCGGTGATCCTGGCCACGGGCGCGCGCCCGTACGTTCCCGACCTGCCCGACTTCAACGGGGTGCTGACCGCCTGGAGTGTCCTGCGCGGCGGCCGCCCCGAGGGGAAGCGCGTCGTGGTCGCCGACTGGGGCGGGGACGCCTCGGGGCTCGACGCCGCCGAGGTGCTCGCGGCGAGCGGCTTCAACGTGGCGCTGACCGTGGGCTCGGCGGCCTTCGGGGAAACGCTGCACGCCTACCAGCGCAACCTGTATGCCGCGCGCCTCTACCGGGCCGGCATCGAGGTCTGGCACCACCTCGAGCTCGCCTCATGGGACGGAGGCAGCGCAGTGTTCACGAATATCTTCGCGCCCGAGCTCGAAGCCGCCATGGACGCCGACGCGCTCGTGCTCGCGCTCGGGCGCGAGCCCGTCCGCGAGCTCGAGGTTCAGGGAGCGCTCGAGGCGGGCGACCGGCTCGCGCCGCGCTCGCTGGAGGAGGCGATCCTCGAAGGGTCGCTCGCGGGCCGCGGGCTCGCGTAGAGCTCGGGCCGCATGTCCTCACGCACGTCGTTGCGCTCGCCCCACGCCTTCTCGCGCGCGAGGCCGAGGTCGCAGTCCGCGTAGAGCATCCCCTCCCCGTAGCCGTCCACCGGGCCTGCGGCGAGCCACCCATCCGGGTCGACGATGCAGCTCGCGCCCGTCCACTCGACGCCGCGTTCAGGCCCCGCGCGGTCGCAGACCGCAACCCAGATCTTGCTCACGTGCGCGGTCGCCTGGGCGAGTGCGATCTCCACCGGTCGCTCGCCTTCGGGGCGCGGGAAGAGCGGAAGGTTGGCCGGAAGCGCGATCAGGTCGGCGCCGGCGAGCGCCAGCCCACGAGTGAGCTCCGGGAAGTAGAGGTCGTAGCAGACCGCCACTCCAATCCGGCCGAACGGCGTCTCCACGACCGGCGCCGCCTGGGGACCCGGCTCGAAGCAAAGCTTCTCGCGGTCCCAGAGATGCGTCTTCCGATAGACGGCGACGAGGCCGCCGGGCCCGAAGACCGCCGCCGAGTTGTAGACGGCGCCGTCGTCGCCCAGCTCGGCGAAGCCGCCGACGACCACCGCCTCCGCGCGCGCCGCTTCCTCCGCCCAGTCGGCGAGCTCCTCGACCGGGATTGCCAGCGCCCGCGCCTCCTCCTCCGACTCGAAGACGTAGCCGGACGTGACGAGCTCGGGCAGGAGAACGATCCTCGCTCCCGCGCCGGTCGCCTCCCGTAGAGCTTCACGCGCAAGACGACGGTTGCCCTCGGCGTCCCCCACCGCCGGAGCAATCTGCGCACACGCGATCCGGACGCTCGTCACCGACCCCGGTTTACCGCGACCCCCTCGACACGTCAAGATCTCCGACCATGGTCGTTCCCGAGCTTCCTCCCGACATCGCCGAGCTGAAGGAGCGCGTCGGCCGCTTCGTCGCCGACGAGGTCTTCCCTCTGGAGGAGAAGATCGCCGCCGAAGGCACGATCGACTACGCCGCCGTCGACGTGGTGCGCAAGAAGGCGCGGGCCGCGGGCTTCTCCATGCTGAACATGCCCGAGGAGGCCGGAGGGGCCGGGCTCAGCATGCTCGGCCAGGTGGCGCTCGAGGAGGAGTCGGGCAAGGCGACCAACGGGCTCGGCTTCGCCGTCGTCGACCGCGGCCCGGCCGAGCTTTGGGAGATCCTCACTCCAGAGCAACGGGACCGCTGGGTGGTCCCGATCCTGAACGGCGAGTACCGCGAGGCCTGGGCGGTCACCGAGCCCGGCGCGGGCTCCGACGTGAGCGCCGTCGCCGCAACGGCCGTCCAAGACGGTGACGAGTGGGTGCTGAACGGCGAGAAGTGGTTCGTGACGAGCGAGGGCGACCCGGGCTTCTACATCGTCCTCGCGGTCGTCGACGGCGAGCAGACCCTCTTCATCGTCGAGCCGGGCACCCCCGGCCTCGAGCTCACGCGCGTCCCTGGCTTTCTCCACGACCCCTACCTCGACCACCATCCCGAGCTCGTCCTGCGCGACTGCCGCGTGCCAGACGCCAACCGCGTGCCGGCGGGCGGAAACGAAGGCGCGAAGGAGTGGTTCCTCGTCGAGCGGCTCTTCATCGCGGCGCGCTGCTGCGGCGCCTCGGAGCGCGCACTCGGCATCGCACGGGACTGGGCGCTGGAGCGCGTCGCCTTCGGGAAGCCGATCGCCGAGCACGAGGGAGTCTCCTTCCAGCTCGCCGACTCCCTTGCCGAGCTCCTCGCGGCGCGGCTCCTCACCTACCACGCCGCCCACGCCTTCGACGCCTATGAGGACCGCAAGGTCGTCCACGGGAAGGTCGCCGCAGCCAAGCTCTTCGCTTCCGAGGCGGCCGGGCGCATCGTCGACCGCTCGCTCCAGATCCTCGGCGGCCGCGGCTACATGACCGAGAATCCGGTCGCGCGCTTCTGGCGCGAGGTGCGCGTCGACCGGATCTGGGAGGGAACGAGCGAGATCCAGCGCCTCATCCTCGCGCGAGGCCTCCTCAAACGCGGAGTGGAGCCCTATGTCGACTGAGCGCTGGGCAACCGGCCGGATCCGAGACATCCCGCCGACCGGGCTCGCCGCGGGCCCCGACTACTGGAAGGAATGGACCGAGGACGAGGGCTACGCCGCCCGCTGGCACTCCGTCCGCGAGCACTTCGGGATCCAGGGCTTCGGGGTCAACGCCTGCCACGGCGAGGCCGGCCAGGAGGTCGTCGTCCCGCACGAGGAGACCTCCTTCGGCGGTCAGCAAGAGCTCTACGCGGTCCTCGAAGGACGCGTGCGCTTCACCTGTAACGGCGAGGAAATCGAGCTCGGCGTAGGTGAGGTTCTCTTCCTCGAACCTGACGTACAGAGGGCCGGAACCGCGCTGGAAACGCCCACGCTGGTGCTCATGATCGGGGGCGTGGCAGGCAAGCCCTTCGAGCCCGACTGGGAGCCGCTGGAAAGCTGAGCCGCCTGAGCGGCGGGTTATGCTGAGAGAGATGTTCAGCGAGATCGGCGAGCGACTCGAGGCCGGCTACACCCTGCCGGCGGGCTGGTATTCCGACAGCGCGATCCTCGCGCTCGAGCGAGAACGAATCTTCAAGCACACGTGGCAGTACGCCTGCGTGAAGGACCAGGTCGCCGAGCCGGGAGACTACTTCGCCACCAAGGCCGGAAACATCCCGGTGGTCCTCGTCCGGGACAAGGATGGCGAGCTCAAGGGCTTCGTCAACGTCTGCCGCCATCGCGGCCACGTCGTCATGCAGGGCTCCGGGCACCGCGAGACGCTGCAGTGCCCTTACCACGCATGGACCTACGGGCTCGACGGGTGCCTGCTCAAGGCGCCGCGCTCCGAACGCGAGCCCGGCTTCGACGCCGACAACTACTCGCTCTTCCCGGTGCAGGTGGACACGTGGGGGCCGTTCATCTTCGTGAACGTGGACCTCGAGGCCGACTCGCTCGGCGAAACGCTGGGCGTCCTGCCCGAGACAGTCGCCGAAACGGGCA
>DATEOR010000099.1:0-4996 GCA_035273885.1 Gaiellaceae bacterium | reverse complement strand
ATCCTCTACGGCGTGACGATGGGCGCCGACGGAGTCTCCCAGATCGTGTCGAAGCGGCTGGCCGGAGAGCGCGAGAGCCTGCACGCGCTCTCGGCGTGACGAGCTGGGCCGAGTTTCTCGGCGACGACGCCGAGCCCGAGGTAGGAGACGAGGGGGAAGGCCGCGGCGGCTGGTTCGGGCGGCTCCGTGAGTCGCTGGCGGGAAGCCGCAAGGCGCTCACACAGGAGCTCTTCTTCAACCCGGCCGACTCGGAGTCGTGGGAGCGGGTCGAGGAGGCCCTGATCCGCGCGGATGTAGGCGTGCCCGCCACCGTCGAGCTCGTGCAGAAGCTCGAGGCGCGCGAGCCGGCGAGCGAAGGCGAGCTCGTGGAAGGGCTCAAGGAGCTCGTGGAAGGGATGATGACCGCGGACGGAGGCGGGCGGCTCGCGCTCGGCGCGGAACCGACCGTGATCCTCGTCGTCGGCGTCAACGGCACGGGGAAGACGACCACGATCGGCAAGCTCGCCTCACGCCTTCGCGACCACGGCCATTCGGTGGTCGTCGCAGCGGCGGACACCTTCCGCGCGGCTGCCGACGAGCAGCTCGAGATCTGGGCCGATCGGGCGGGCGCCGACTTCGTCGGCTCCACCCACGGCGCGGATCCTGCGGCGGTCGCTTTCGACGCGATCGAAGCGGCCCAGGCGCGCGGGCGCGACGTCGTCATCGTGGACACGGCGGGACGCCTGCACACGCAAACGAACCTCATGGAAGAGCTCTCGAAGATTCGCCGCGTGATCGCGCAGCGGCTCGACGGCGCACCGCACGAGACGCTCCTCGTGGTCGACGCGACCACCGGCCAGAACGGCCTGCAGCAGGCGCGGCTCTTCGGCGAGGCGGTGCAGGTCTCCGGCGTCGCGCTCACCAAGCTGGACGGCAGCGCGAAGGGCGGCATCGCCGTCGCGATCGCCCACGAGCTGGGCCTCCCGGTCAAGCTCGTCGGCGTGGGGGAGTCGCTCGACGACCTGCAGCCTTTCGACGCCGGCGAGTTCGCGAGAGCATTGGTGTCCGCGGATGGCTGACGGCGTTTTCCTCATCACGGGCGCCTCCAGTGGGATCGGGGAAGCGACCGCGCGCCGTGCCGTCGAGGCCGGGTACCACGTCGTGCTCGGCGCCAGGAGCCTCGACAAGCTCGAAGCGCTCGTTGCGGAGCTGGGCAGCGACCATGCGGTCGCCCAGCGGTGCGATGTCACCGAGTGGGCCGACCAGGAGGCGCTGGTCGCGGCAGCCCTCGACCGGTTCGGCCGCCTGGACGTTGCCCTCGCGAACGCGGGCTTCGGTGCCAAGCGCGGCTTCCTCGAGGAGAGCCCGGAGTTCTGGAAGAGCATGGTTCTCACCAACGTCTACGGCTGCGCGCTCACGATCCGCGCGACGCTGCCTGCATTGAAGGAGTCCAGGGGCCACGTCTTGCTCACCGGCTCGGTTGCCGGCCGCCGCGCGCTGGCCGGCTCGCTCTACTCGGCGACGAAGTGGGCGGTGACGGCGATGGGCGAGGCCGCGCGCCTGGAGCTCAACGGCACCGGTGTCCGCGTGACGCTCATCGAGCCGGGCAGCGTCGACACGCCTTTCTTCGACTCCCCGCCCGAGGGCGCGCTCGAGCCGGACGACATCGCCCGCGCGATTCTCTACGCCGTCTCGCAGCCGCCGCACGTGGACGTGAACGAGATGCTCGTGCGTCCGACGCAGCAGGAGAACTAGACTCCGCGACCCGCGCGGCTTACCCTCTTGCCATGCACGCGAGGCTCGTGCGCTACGAGGACGTCTCCCAGCAGAACTGGGAGATCGGCCGCAACTGGTTCACCGAGGACTACCTGCCCATCGCCATGCAGACAGAGGGGTATTGCGGCGCCTACCTCTTCCACGACGACGAGCGCAGGTGCGCGGTCACCGTGACCCTCTGGACGGATACCGATACGGAAGCAGCGAGCGCCGAGGCGCTGAAGCAGCACCTCGACGCGTGGGTCCAGATGACCGGGATCACGGCATCCGTGGAGGCCTACGAGGTCGTCTTCGCCGAGCTCCCGGCCAGAGCCCTCTAGCCCCCAGGCCGGCTAGGGCCTAGCGTTCGACGCCGAACGCGATGTCCACGGTCGTGCGGAACATCGTGATCTGCTCGTTCTCGACCACGGCGCTCATCTCGACGACGTGGGCGCCGTGGATGTCGCGCACGGTCTTGCCCGCCTCCTGAACGGCGACCTTGGTCGCCTCGGCGAAGCTCGTGGGCGATTGCCCGATGACGCGGATGATTTTCGCGATTTCTGCCATGCCTCTCCTTGGTAGGGATTGAAAGACCCGCAGCTACACTTCCCGACCGGCATGTTTGACACGCTTTCCGACAAGCTGCAAGCGACCCTCGGCGACCTCCGGGGCCATGGGACGCTGTCCGAAGAGGACCTTTCGAAGGCGATGCGGGAGATCCGGCTCGCGCTCCTCGAGGCCGACGTCAACTTCCAGGTCGTCAAGGACTTCGTCGCCCGCGTGAAAGAGCGCGCGGCGGGGATCGAGGTGACCAAGAGCCTCACGCCGGGCCAGCAGGTCGTGAAGATCGTCCATGACGAGCTCACCGCGATCATGGGCCAGGGAGGCTCGAAGCTCGCGTTCTCGGGCCGCCCGCCGACGATCATCCTGCTCGCCGGCCTGCAGGGGTCGGGAAAGACCACCGCCGCGGCCAAGCTCGCCCTGCTTCTCCGCAAGGAGGGCAAGACGCCGGCGCTCGTTGCGGCCGACCTCCAGCGCCCGGCCGCGATCGACCAGCTCGAGCAGCTCGGCAAGCAGATCCAGATTCCCGTCTACCTCGACCGCTCGACGAAGGACGCAGTCAAGGTCGCGAAGGAGGGCCTCGACCAGGCCCGCGCGCAGGGCCGCGACGTCCTCATCGTCGACACCGCCGGCCGGCTGCACATCGACGAGGAGCTGATGAACGAGCTCGCGGCCGTCCGCAAGGAGCTGAAGCCACACAACATCCTGCTCGTCCTCGATTCCATGACGGGGCAGGACGCCGTCTCGGTCGCCGAGGCCTTCTCGGAACGGATCGACTTCGACGGCATCGTCCTGACGAAGCTCGACGGCGATGCGCGCGGCGGCGCGGCGCTCTCCGTGAAGGCGGTCACCGATAAGCCCGTGAAGCTCGCCTCGACCGGCGAGAAGCTCGACCAGATCGAGTACTTCCACCCGGATCGAATGGCCTCCCGGATCCTCGGGATGGGCGACGTGCTCACGCTCATCGAGCGCGCGGAGGCGGCCGCCGAGGAAGACGAGCAGGCCGCGCTCGAAAAGCGGCTCATGCAGGGTCGCTTCACCTTCGAGGACTTCCTGCAGGCCTACAAGATGATGCGGAAGATGGGGCCGATGAAGAGCCTCATCGGGATGATCCCGGGGATGGGCAAGCAGCTCCAGGGGGTCGACGTCGACGAGCGGCAGCTGGGCCGCGTCGAGGCGATGGTGCTCTCTATGACCGCCGAGGAGCGGCGGAATCCGGAGATCATCAAGGGCTCCCGCCGCGCGCGCATCGCAGCGGGAAGCGGCACCAGCGTCCAGCAGGTGAACCAACTCCTGCAGATGCGCAAGCAGATGGAGAAGATGATGAAGCAGATGGGGCGCGGCAAGATGCCGAACCTCCAGTCGATAGTCGCCCAGCAGCGGCGCTAGAAAGGAACGAATGGCAGCAAAGATCAGACTGGCCCGCGTCGGGTCGAAGAAGAACCCGATCTACCGGGTCGTCGTCGCCGACTCGCGCTCGCCGCGCGACGGCAAGTTCATCGAGATCGTGGGGCGCTACAACCCGCAGACCCAGCCCTCGACCATCGAGATCGACGAGGCGAAGGTCAAGGACTGGATCTCGAAGGGCGCGCAGCCGACGGATTCGGTCAAGCGGCTGATGAAGGCGCAGGGAATCTCCTAGCTTGGAAGAGCTCGTGACCTACCTGGCGAAGAGACTCGTCGACAACCCCGAAGAGGTCACCGTCACGCGTGCCGAGCGGGACGGCGCGACGGTTTTCGAGCTGCGCGTGGCCGAGTCCGATGTCGGAAAGGTGATCGGGCGGCAGGGTCGCATCGCCCGAGCGCTCCGCACGATCGTGCGCGCGAGCGGAGCACACCAGAACGAGCGCGTCCAGCTCGAGATCGTCAACGAGTAGGGCCATGGCTGACCTGGTTCCGGTGGGCCGGGTCGGCCGTCCGCACGGTCTCGACGGCTCCTTCGTGGTCGAGAACGCGAGCGAGGATCCCGACCGCTTCGCCGTCGGCGCAAGCCTCGTGGCGGGGGAGGAGCCCGCGGCGGTCGTCGCCTCGAAGCGTGCGGGCGGGCGCGTCGTGGTGCGACTCGACCGCCCGGTGGAGCGCGGAACCGTGCTCGCGGTCTCCCGTGACGAGCTCCCGCCCGCGGAGGAGGGCGGCTACTACGTCTTCCAGCTCGTCGGCCTCGAAGTCGAGGAAGAGGGAGGCCGCCGTCTCGGCGCCGTGCAGGACGTCGCCCCCGGAGTGGCGAACGACGTGCTCGAGCTCGACACGGGCCACGCGCTGCCGCTCGTCTCGCAGTGCGTCCTCGACGTCGATCTCGACCGCCGCCGCATCTTGGTGGCGCGTGGTTTCGCCGAGCCCGACTAACGTTCCCTCGTGCAGATCGACGTCTTCACACCGCTCCCGCATGCCTTCGCCTGGATGACGGAGCAGCGCCCGGTCGCGACGGTGCTCGGCAACGAGCTCGACCTTCGCCTCTGGAACTACCGCGACTTCACACCGCTCGGCGGCGGCCAGGTCGACGACGAGCCCTACGGCGGCGGAGCGGGCATGGTGCTCCGCGTCGACGTTGTGCACGCCGCGCTGGCGGCCGTCTACGGCGAGCCGGGCGACCGGCGCATCGTCGCGCTGACCCCCCAGGGCCGGCAGCTCGACCAGGAGCTCGTCGAGGAGCTTGCAGGCGAACGGGAGCTGACTCTCCTCTCTGCTCGCTTCGAGGGCT
>DATEOR010000098.1:0-25511 GCA_035273885.1 Gaiellaceae bacterium | reverse complement strand
CTGCTCGTCGGTGCGGCCGTCCTCCTGGCCTGGAATCCGTATTCGCTCCTCGAGCCCGGGTTCCAGCTCTCTTTCAGCGCCGTTGGCTCGATCTTCCTACTCGTGCCGCGAATCGAGGCGTGGTTCGCGGGCTATCCGGTCCCGCGTGGGCTCGCAGCGGTGCTCGCAGTCTCGATCGCGTGCGGTGCCATCACCGCGCCGATCCTTATGCTGCACTTCCAGGCGGCGCCGCTCTTCACCGTCGCGAGCAATGCAGTCGCGGGCTTTGTCGTAGCGCCGCTGCTCGGCCTCGCGCTTATCTCGACGGCTCTTGGCCCGCTGCTCCCGGAGGCTGCGTTGGCGATCGCCTGGGTGAACGGCTGGCTGGCCGCCTACCTCGCGGGCTGCGCACGCTTCTTCGGGTCGCTGCCCCACGCGCAGCTCACCTCGTGGAAGTCCCTGATGGCTCTTGCTGTTCTCGCGCTCTTCGCCGTTGCGCTTTCGAGGCTTCCGCCCCCTCGCGGCCGCCGGGCGGCGGTTCTCGCCGCCATGCTCGCGGTCGTCCTCATCGGCTGGCGGCTCCGGCCGGACCACGTGCCTTCGCCGCCGACGGGCCTGAGGATCGTGATGCTCGACGTCGGTCAAGGGGACGGGATCCTCCTGCAGACGAAAGCGGGCTCGGTCCTGGTCGACGAGGGTCCCCCCGAGGCCGGCGTCGCGGCCCAGCTGCGCTCGATTGGCGTGCGGAGGCTCGCGGCGCTCGTCGTCACCCATCCGCATCGCGACCACGTCGGCGGAGCCGCGGACGTCGTCGACTCGCTCCCGGTCGGCTTCGTCCTCGATCCGCTCGAGCCGACCGACAGCCCGGACGAAGCGGCGCTCGAACGCGAGAGCCGTCGCCACGGCGTGAAGATCGTGCCCGCGCGGGTCGGTCAGCTCTTCCAGCTCGGCGAGCTCCGGCTTCGGGTTCTTTGGCCAGACGGACCGGGCCTGCCTGACGAAGATCCACACGAGCACGGCGTCGTTCTGCTCGCGAGCTACGGTCAGTTCGACGCGCTTCTCACCGGCGACTCGGAGTCGCCCGTGACCCTGCCGCTGAATCCACCCAAGGTCGAGCTCTTGAAGGTCGCGCACCACGGATCCTCGGACGACGGGCTCGACGACCTCCTCGAGCTTCTCCATCCCAGAATCGCGCTGATCTCGGTCGGCGAGGGAAACGACTACGGGCACCCGGCGCCTTCGACCCTGTCCGCATTGAGCTCGTTCCCTGGGCTCGCCGTCTACCGAACGGACGAGGACGGGCGCATCACGGTCGAGTCGGACGGGGCGAGCTTCTCGGTCCGAACGGCGCGATGACTATGCTCACTCTCGATGGCGGACGAGCTGCGCCCGGTCTACCTCCTCACCGGCACCGATCGCCCGAAGATCGGCCGCGCCCTCCGCCGCCTGCGAACGAGATTCGGCGACGAAGCGGTCGAGATCCTGAGCGCCGAGACGGTGTCGGGCGAGGACGTGGCCGCTGGGCTGAACTCCCTCGGGCTCTTCGCCGCAGGGCGGCTGATCGTGGTCCAGGGTGTCGAAAAATGGAAGAAGGCCGACGTGGAGGCACTCGATGTCTACCTCGCCGATCCGGTCGCGGGAACCGTCGTCGCGCTCGTCGTCGACGAGCCGGGCAAGGACGACACGCTCGGGAAGCTCGTCGCCCGGCGCGGAGGAGAGGTGCTCGCCTATGACGTGCCGAAGCCGAAGGATCCCTCCGTCTGGGTGCGGGGCGAGTTCGCTCGCCTGGGCGCGCAGGCGACTGACGACGCCGCCCGTCGCCTCGTCGAGATCGCGGGCGACGACATCGCCCTGCTCGAGCAGGAGGTGGAAAAGCTGGCGACCTGGGCAGGCGGGGAGCAGATCGGCCCGCGCGAGGTCGAGGAGCTGGCCGTCCCACTGACGGAGGCTCCGGCCTGGGCAGTGTCGGACGCCTGGGGCTCGCGCGACGTCGGAGATGTCCTCGCGGCCTGCGAGGCCGAGCTAGAGAAGGGCGTGGAGCCCTTCCTGATCGCGGTCAGACTGGCGGCGCAGGTCGGCCTGGTCCGAGCCGTGCAAGCCCTCGCGGACGAAGGGCTGGGCGCCAAGGAAATCGCCGGACGGCTGAAGAAGCACGAATTTCGCGTGCGGAAGGCTCTGGGCCACGCCGAGCGCTACTCGCGAGACGAGCTGGATGCGGCGATCGTGCGCCTGGCGGAGCTCGACGCGGCGCTCAAAGGTGCGAGCCGGGTCTCGAATGAGCTCGAGCTCGAGCGAGCCCTGCTCGAGGTCACCGCGGCGCGGGAGCCGGTCTCGAGCTAGATGGACTGGCCGGCGACGAGCCGGGCGGCCTGGGACTTCTTGCGCGCGGCCTTGTTCGGGTCGATCGCGCGCTTCGACGCGGCCTTGTCCAGAAGGACGACGAGCTCGAGATGCTCGGCCGCGATCCTGTCCTTGTCCCCGTCGGCCACCGCCGACTCGAGGCGCTTGAAGAGCGTCTTGGCCGCGGAGCGGTAGCGCAGGTTTTCCTCCCGCTGGCGGGCGGCGATCTTCACGCGGCGCTTTTGCTGGTGGATGTTCGGCATTGCGGAGAAACGCCCGCGTTGCGCGGGCAGAAGGATGCTAGCAAGACCCCGGCGCTTCCGGCCGCTGGCCTATGCTCGGGCCCGTGGAAGAACCTGAGCGCCCGGCTCCCGGCGAGCCACCGCCGCCGAGACGCCTCGCGTGGTCGACGGCGATCTTCGCCGGGGCAACCGGACTTTCCCGCGTCCTCGGGCTCGTCCGCGAGATCGTCGCCCGGAACTACTTCGGCGTGCGCGGCCCCATCAACGCGTTCGAGATCGCATTCCTGATTCCGAACACCGTGCGCGCGCTCGTCGCCGACGCAGCCCTCTCGTCGGCCTTCGTCCCGGTCTTCAGCGAGCTCTTGGAAAAGGGGGAGCGTGCGCGAGCCTGGCGCGTCGCCTCGACGCTCTTCTGGCTCATCTTCCTGGGGCTCGGCAGTGTCACCGTGCTCTTCATCCTGCTCGCGCCTTGGATCATGGCGCCCTTCCCCTACGAGCAGGATCTCCTCGTCGGCCTCTCGAGGCTTCTCTTCCCGATCGTCCTCTTGCTCGGCCTCTTCGGGGTGATCGTCGGGATCCTCAACAGCTACGAGCACTTCACCATCCCCGCGCTCACGCCGGTTTTCTGGAACCTCGTGATCATCGGCGGCCTCGTCATCGGGATCCCGCAAGTGGAGGGAAACAAGGAGCTCTACGTCTATGCGGGCGCGATCCTCGCCGCGACCTTCATTCAGTTCATCCTGCCGATTCCCGCGCTTCGGGGGCTCGGTGGACGGCTGCAGTTCGTCCTCGACTGGCGCGACCCCGCGGTCAAGCGCGTCTTCGTCCTGATGGTGCCGGTCACGCTGGGGCTCGGGCTGATCAACGTCAACGCCCTGATCGACGGGATCTTCGCCGCGCAGCTCATCGACCCGAACATCGCGCCGAGCGCGATCAACGCCGCGTTTCGCATCTACATGCTTCCGCAGGGCGTGTTCTCGGTGGCGATCGCGACCGTGCTCTTTCCGCGCCTGTCGCGGCTCGCCACTCGACAGGACATGGCCGGCTTTCGGGAAACCGTCTCGCTCGGCCTCGGGCAGATCGGCTTCACGCTCATTCCCGCCAGCGCCGTCGGCGCCGTGCTCGCCGTTCCGATCGTCCGGCTCCTCTACGAGCGCGGCGCGTTTACCGCCTCGCAGACCACGGTCGTCGCTGGGGCGCTCGCCGCATTCACGCTCGGGCTCACGTTCAACGGGACGATGCTCATGCTCATCCGCGCGTTCTTCAGCCTGCAGTCGCCGTGGGTGCCGACGACCATCGCGCTGGCGAACCTCGGCGTGAATGCCGCTCTCGATGCGGCCTTCTACCGCTACGGCACCTGGGGGATCCCGCTCGCGACCTCGTTCGTGAACGTGGCCGGCACGGCGGCCCTCCTTGTGGTCTTCAGGCGGCGGGTCGGGCCGATCGGCGGGCGCGCGCTCGGCCGCTCGTACTCGCTCATCCTCTTGGCCTCAGCGGTCGCGGCAGGCGTTGCAGCCGGAGTCTGGTACGGCCTCGACCAGCTGCTCGGCCGTTCGCTGCTCGCGCAGATCGCCACTGTCGGCTCGGGCCTCGCCGCCGCGGTGGCCGTCTACCTCCTCTGCGCCCGTCTGCTGCGAATCCCCGAGCTCCGCGTGGTTCTCTCGCTCCGCCGCCGGTCCGGTACAACGGGCGAGTGAAGCTCGACCGCATCCGCAACTTCTCCATCGTGGCGCACATCGACCACGGGAAGTCGACCCTGGCCGACCGCATCCTCGAGGTGACCGAGACGCTGAGCGTGCGCGAGATGCGCGAGCAGGTGCTCGACTCCATGGACCTCGAGCGCGAGCGGGGAATCACGATCAAGGCGCAGGCCGTGCGCGTCGCCTGGAAGGGCCACCAGCTCAACCTGATCGACACGCCGGGGCACGTGGACTTCACGTACGAGGTCTCACGCGCTCTGCAGGCGTGCGAGGGGGCGCTCCTCCTCGTCGACGCCGCCCAGGGAACTCAGGCGCAGACGCTTGCAAACGCCTACCTTGCGCTTGAGAACAACCTCGACATCGTCCCGATCGTCAACAAGATCGACCTCCCGCAGGCCGACCCGGACGCCGTTGCAGCGGAGGTGGCCGACCTCGTCGGCGAAGACGCAGCGCGGGTGCTGCGCATCTCTGCCAAGACCGGGGAGAGCGTCGCCGAGGTCCTCGACGCCGTAGTCGAGCGGATCCCGCCGCCCGAGGGTGACCCGGACGGGCCGCCGCGGGCGCTCGTCTTCGACTCCTCCTACGACCAGTACCGCGGCGTCGTCGCCTTCGTGCGTGTCGTCGACGGCCGCTTCAACACGCGGGACGACCTCCGCGCGATGGCTGCGGGAACCCGCTTCGAGGCGGAAGAGCTCGGGTTCTTCTCTCCCGTGCGAACTCCGATGGACACGCTCGAGGCCGGCGAGGTCGGCTACGTGGTCACCGGGCTGAAGGATGTGAGCCGCCTGCGCGTGGGCGACACCCTGACGAGCGCGCGCCACGGTGCCGCCGAGCCGCTGCCGGGCTACAAGGACGTGAAGCCGACGGTCTTCGCCGGCCTTTATCCCACCGACTCCGACGACTATCCGGAGCTCCGCGACGCGCTCGAGAAGCTGAAGCTGAATGACGCCTCGCTCTTCTACGAGCCGGAGACGTCGCAGGCACTCGGCTTTGGCTTCCGCTGCGGGTTCCTCGGGCTCCTGCACATGGAGATCGTGCGCGAGCGGCTCGAGCGCGAGTTCGACCTCGACCTGCTCGTGACGGCGCCGAATGTCGCCTACCGCGTCTTCACGCAGGGCGGGGAGGAGGTCGAGGTCCACAGCCCGGCCGACATGCCGCGGGAGTTCGAACGGGTCGAGGAGCCGTACATCCGCGCCACGACGATCGTCCCGAAGGAGTACGTCGGCTCGGTCATGGAGCTGAACAACGAGCGCCGCGGCCGCTTCGACCACATGGAGTACCTGAGCGAGGAACGCGTCATGCTCTCCTACGACCTGCCGCTGGCCGAGATCGTCTACGACTACTACGACCAGCTGAAGAGCCGCACGAAGGGCTACGCGAGCTTCGACTACGACGTCATCGGCTTCGAGGAGGGAAGCCTCGTGCGGGTGGACATCCTGCTCGCCGGCGACCCCGTCGACGCGCTCAGCCTGATCGTCCACCGGGACGGGGCCTACGCGCGCGGCCGTGCGCTCGTCGACCGGCTGCGGGAGGAGATCCCGCGACAGATGTTCGACGTTCCGGTACAGGCCGCGATCGGCTCGCGCGTGATTGCGCGAGAGACGATCAAGGCACGGCGGAAGGACGTGCTCGCGAAGTGCTACGGCGGCGACGTCACCCGCAAGCGGAAGCTGCTCGAGCGCCAGAAGAAGGGCAAGAAGCGCATGAAGCAGGTCGGTTCGGTCGAGGTGCCGCAGGAAGCCTTCCTCGCCGTGCTCAACCTCGACGGAGACAAGCGATGAGCGCCCGCGTCCGCCACCTCTACGTCCACTTGCCGTTCTGCGCGTCGCGCTGTGGCTACTGCGACTTCGTGACGCTCGTCGGCCGCGCCGAGGATCACGGGAGCTACGTGGATGCGGTCCTCGGCGAGCTCGAGCTGGAGCGAGGTCGGCTCGCGGACGAGGTGGAGACGGTCTTCGTCGGAGGAGGCACGCCGACGTTCACCGAGCCCGGCGAGCTGCGGCGGCTCCTCGAAGCGGTGCCCGCGGCCGAGGAGGTGACCGTCGAGGCGAATCCCGAAACCGTCACGCCGGAGCTTGCCGCGCTTCTTCGCGAGGCGGGCGTCACCAGGGTCTCGCTCGGCGCGCAAAGCTTCGAGCCGCGACTCCTGGACGTTCTCGACCGGCGGGCCCGCCCAGACGACGTCCGCCGCGCGTTCTACCATCTTCGTGATGCCAGCTTTGACAACGTCAGCCTGGATCTCATCTATGGGATCCCCGGCCAGGAGCCCTCCGACCTCGAACGGGATCTCGGCGAGGCTCTAGCCCTCGGCCCCGAGCACCTCTCCTGCTACGAGCTGGAAGCGAAGCCGGGAACGCGCTTCACGCATGCGCACGGAGAGGAGCTCGCCCGCCAGGCGGAGTCGATGGAGGGATATTTCGAGCTCGTCGTCGACACGCTCACGAATGCCGGCTACCGCTGGTACGAGACCGCCAACTTCTGCCGTGACGGGCGTCGCGCACGCCACAACCTCGCCTACTGGCTCGGGCGCGACTACCTCGGGCTGGGGATCGGAGCCGTCTCGACCGTCGGCGGGCTCCGCTGGCGGAATCGTCCCGCGCTGCCGGGCTACGTCTCGACGCTCGCGGACGGAGAGGCTCCGCCGCGGGAGCTCGAGCCCCTCGCTGCGTCGACGCAGGCGCAGGAGCGGCTCATGCTCGGCCTGCGCCTGGACTATCCGCTCTCGTTCGCGGAGGTCGAGACGGCGTTGGATCTCGAGGCCCTCGCCCGGCTCGAAGGCCTCGGCCTCGTCGAGCGACAGGGCGACGGGCTCCTCCTCACCCGCCGGGGACGCTTCCTCGGAGGCGGCGTGACGGCTGAACTTCTCGCTGAAATCCCTGCAAATAACTACAATTGACCAGGTAATGGCGCCAGGACCTGAACCCGTGCTCACGCCTCGCCAGGAGGAGATCCTCGTGCGCGTTGTCGAGGAGTACGTCGCGACCGGCGCGCCTGTGGGCTCGAAGACGCTGGTCGAGCGGGCCGCGATGGACGTGTCGTCGTCCACGGTTCGATACGAGCTCGCGGTCCTCGAGGAGCAGGGGCTGCTGTCGCATCCGCATACCTCGGCGGGGCGGGTGCCGACCGACCTCGGCTACCGCGTCTTCGTCGACCGCGTGATCGAGGAGCTCGAACCGCGGCCGTCGGAAGTCGCGCTCGACCTGGATTTCTCGCAGCTGAAGAGCGAAGTGGAAACGGCGCTGCAGACGACGACGGATGCCCTCGCCGAGGTCACGCATCTGCTCGCGCTCGTCTCGGCGCCTCCGCTCGAGGCGACGACGGTCCGTCGCGTCGAGGTCCTGCTCCTGCAGCCCCAGCTCGTGATGGTAGTCGTGATCACGGCGACGGGAGGCGTCTCGAAGCGGCTCTTCACCTTTGCCCGTGTGGTCGACTCCGGGTTGGCCGAATGGGCGGGTCAGTACCTGAACGAGACGCTGGGTGGCCGTCAGCTCAGTGGGAGGATGCTGCGTGCCTGTCTCGAGGACCCACAGCTGGGCTCGCGCGAGCGGGAGTTTCTCGCCGAGCTTCGGCCTGCCTTCTCGGATGTGCTCGAGACGCCGGAGCAGGCATTCTACGTCGGGGGCACTGCGGGCGCTCTGGGCGAATTCCGTCCGGATGAGCTGGCCGGGTACCAGCGCCTGCTCGAGGTGCTCGAGCAGCGCGCGATGGCGCTCGAGCTCATGCGCGCCAGCCTCGTTTCCAAGCGCCCGTTCGTGCGCGTCGGCTCCGAGCTCGCCGACCCGCAGCTCGCGACCGTCTCCCTGGTCGGGGCGCCCTACGGGCTCCAGCACCGGAATCTCGGGACGGTCAGTCTCATCGGGCCCATGCGGATGGACTACGTGAAGGCGATCGAGGCAGTCCGCGCCGCGGCGAGGGAGCTCTCCCGCTTCGTCGAAGACCTCTACGAGAACTGAGCCATGGCGAGCGTGAGACGCGACTACTACGACATCCTCGGGGTCGAGCGGGGCGCGTCGGACAAAGAGATCAAGTCCTCCTTCAGGCGGCTGGCACGCGAGCTTCACCCGGACGTCTCCGACCACCCGGAGGCGCAGGATCGCTTTCGCGAGGCGGCCGAGGCCTACGAGGTGCTCTCCAAACCGGAGACACGGGAGCTCTACGACCGCTTCGGGCACGAGGGCCTGCGCACCGGCGGCTTTCGCCCGAGCGACTTCGACTTCGCCAACATCGCCGACCTCTTCTCGGTCTTCTTGGGGGACGATCTCTTCGGCGGTGCCGGCTCACGCCGCACACGCGGGGCCGACGTCATGGCCGAGGTGGAGCTCGAGCTCGAGGAGGCGGCCCGCGGGGTCAAGCGTGAGGTCAGGATTCCGGTCGCCGTCCCGTGCCAGACGTGTGGAGCGACCGGCGCCGCCCCCGGGACGAGCCCCGAGACCTGCCCGGCCTGCGGAGGGAGCGGACGTCTCCAGTCGGTCTCGTCCTCCGTCTTCGGTCAGTTCATCCGCACCCAGACCTGCTCCGAGTGCAACGGCGCAGGCGAGGTCGTCGCGATGCCGTGCCCCGACTGCGAGGGGAGGCGGCGCCGCACGGAGGAACGGCCACTCGAGGTGGACGTGCCGCCGGGAATCCACGACGGCCAGCGGATCCGGCTCTCCGGCGAGGGCCATGCCGGCGAGCTCGGTGGCCGCGCCGGTGACGCGTACGTCCTCGTCCACGTGCGACCGGATCCTCGCTTCGTTCGCGACGGCAACGACATCATCTCGACCGTCGACCTGACCATGTCGGAAGCCGCCCTCGGGACGCAGACGACGATTCCCACGCTCGAGGGCGAGGTGGAGCTCGAGTTCAAGCCGGGCACGCAGCCCGGAGAGATCCGCGTGCTGCGCGGAAAGGGCATGCCCGTGCTGCAGGGCTTCGGGCGCGGAGATCATCGCCTCCTCGTCAACGTTGCGGTGCCGCGCAACCTGAGCGACGAGCAGCGTCGGCTGCTCGAGGAGTTCGCCCAGGCCGAGCACGAGACGAACTACAAGGCCGAGGAAGGCTTCTTCGAGAAGCTCCGGGCCGCGTTCCGCTGAGCCACCCGCTCCTCCGCCGGGTGTCGGTGCGTGTTGCCGTCGAGCGCGCCGAAGAGGCGCGCGCAGTGCTGATCGAGCTCTTCCCGGAGGGGTTCGAAGAGGTCACCGTCGACGGGGGAATCGAGTTCGCCGCCTACACGAAGGCCGGTGGGGAGGAGCGCCTCTGGCAGGTGTTCGGGCCGGGCGCCGCAACCGACGTCGAGGCGGGCTGGAACGAGGCGTGGAAGCGATTCCACCGGCCTGTGCAGATCGACCGGCTCTGGGTGGGCCCGCCCTGGGAGGAGCCGGGCGAGGGTCTCGTCCCGGTCGTTGTCGATCCCGGCCTGGCGTTCGGAACGGGCGCGCACCCGACGACGCAGCTCTGCTTGCGTTTCCTCCTCGAGCACGAGCCCGTCTCGCTGCTCGATCTCGGCTGCGGCTCGGGCGTGCTCTCGATCGCGGCGGCAAAGCTCGGCTACGCACCGGTGACCGCGTTCGATCTCGACGATGCCGCCGTCGCTGCGACGCAGGCGAACGCGGAGGTCAACGACGTCGAGCTCGCAGTGGAGCGGCGCGACGTCCTGTCCGAGCCGTTGCCGCCGGCGGAGCTCACGTTGGCCAACATCGCGAGCGAGCCGCTGAGGGAGGTCGCGGGCAGGATTGAGTCCGCGGAGCTCGTCGCGTCCGGATATCTGGTCAGCGAGGAGCTCGAGCTCGAAGGCTGGTCGCTCGTGGAGCGGAAAGAGCTTCAGGGCTGGGTCGCCGACCTCTTCGTGCAGGCCTGATTCTGCGGGGCGGCCCGCCCGAGGTCGGCTAGCATCGGGCGGTCATGGCGACCTTCTCGAGCTCGTTTCTCGGCTGCAAGATCTCGCACACCGACGCTCAGGAGCTGCGGGAGCGGCTGATCGCGGACGGCCATGTCGAGAGCGAGGGGGCGGTGGACGTGGCCTTGGTGAACACCTGCTGTGTCACGCACGAGGCGGTCCGAAAGTCTCGTCAGGAAGCCCGCCGGGCGGCTCGCCGGGCGCGCCGTGTCTACGTGACCGGCTGCGCCGCGAACCTCGAAGGGAGCTTCGAAGGGCTACCCGAGAACGTGGAGGTGGTCGGTCTTCGCAGTGAGCGAGCGGCCGACTTCATCGCGGGCGCGGTCGGGGCGATCGGATGCGTCCAGGCGGCCGTCGGCCTCGATCGTGTGCGCGCCTTCGTGAAGATCCAGGACGGTTGCAGCTTCTCGTGCAGCTTCTGCGTCATTCCGGAAGTACGTGGCGCGTCGCGGAGCCGGCCCGCCGCCGCGGTGCTCGCCGAGGTGGCGCGCCGGGTCTCCCATGGGCACCGCGAGATCGTCCTGACGGGAATCAACCTGGGGTGCTACCGAGACCAAGATGCCGGATACGGGCTCGAGCGCCTCCTCCGCGAGATCGGCGCCGTAGCGGGAGTCGAGCGGCTGCGCCTGTCCTCCATCGAGGTCAACCACCTGACCGATGCCCTCGTCTCGGCGATGCGCGAGACGCCGAATGTCTCGCCGCACCTGCACGTTCCGCTGCAGTCAGGGGACGATCGCGTCCTCAGGGAAATGGGGAGACGCTACGACGTCGCCACGTACCTGAGGCGCCTGGAACGGGCTGCCGGCTTCAACTTGACAACCGATGTGATCGTCGGCTTTCCGACCGAGGACGAGGCGGCCTTCGAGCGCACGCTCGAGGCGGTGGAGCAGGCGGGAATCACGAAGGTGCACGTCTTCCCGTACTCGCCACGGCCCGGGACCCGCACCGCGGACGACGACCGTGTGCCCGCCGCCGTGAAGAAGGAGCGGAGTGCCCGGCTCCGCGCACTCTCTGCGGAGGCGTGCCGCTGCCGCTGGGCCGGAAAGCTGGGGCGGGAGGAGACGGTGCTGGTCGACCGGCCCGGGCGAGGCTACGGCGACGACTATTCGCCCTGGCTCGTCGAGGGCCCGCAGGGCGACTTCGTACGGGTGCGGGCGCAGGACGTCACCGAGGAGGGAATCGTTGGCCTCGCAGCCTGATTGTCTCTTCTGCAAGCTCGTTCGCGAGGGAGAGCACGTCAATGCCGGCGACGGGTTCGTCGCCATCGAGGACATCAACCCGAAGGCTCCCGTGCACCTGCTCGTGCTGCCGGAGCGGCACATCGACACGTTTCGGGACGTGCACGAGTTCGAGAGCGAGGAGGCGAAACGCATGCTCGAGTTCGTCGCCGACACCGCCAGAAAGGCCGGCCTCGAGGATTACCAGATCGTCGTGAACGTCGGCCCGGGCGCCGGCCAGACGGTCTTTCATCTCCACTGGCACGTGCTGGGCGGCGGGAGGCCGTTCGAATGAGCCTGATCGTCCGGATCGAGGACGAGCTCAAGCAGGCGATGCGCGCCCGCGACCAGGAGCGCACGGACACGCTGCGCATGACGCTCTCGTCCCTGCGGGCGGCGGAGAAAGACCTCCAGCGGCCGCTGAAGGAGGACGAGGAGCTCCAGGTCCTTCAGCGCGAGCGCAAGCGGCGCACGGAGGCGGCGGAGGCATTCCGGGAGGGCGAGCGGCCGGAGCAGGCGGAGAAGGAAGAGCGCGAGCTCGCCGTGATCGAGGAGTTCATGCCGGAACCGATGTCCGAGGAGGACATCGAAACGATCATCGACGACGCGATCGCGGAGACGGGCGCGACGTCGCTCCGCGACCTTGGCCGCGTCATGGCAGATGTGATGCCGCAGGTGGCGGGGCGCGCGGACGGGTCGACCGTCAGCCAGCTCGTGCGCGAAAAGCTCGCCTAGGAGCGGGGCAGTTTCGTCACAGTCAGCGCGCCACGCGTGCGTTCTCGGACGATACGCTCGAAGCGGAGGGAGGCCCGCGGCGGCCCCAGCGTCGGATTCGCTCTGCTCTCCGAACTAAACTGCGTCCGTTGCAGGAAGTTCTTTCGGTTTCCAACGAGGTCGCGGCCGAGCTCGCCACGGTCGACGACGGCATTCTCGACGCGCTCCGCGACCGCCTCGGCATCGCCCTTCTCCTGCGCGGGAACCGCCTGACGCTCGAGGGCGACGACGCGCGCGTGGGGCAGGCCCGCGCGGTCGTGGACGAGCTCGTCGAGCTGGTCGAGGGCGGCCAGGCGATCGGGCCGGGCACCGTGGACGCCGTCCTCGCCGCGCTCGACGCCGCCGAGAACCCGCGCGAGATCTTCGAGGACGTCGTCTGGCGCCACCGCGGCACCAAGATCACGCCGAAGACGGTCAACCAGAAGCGCTACGTAGACGCGATCAGGGAGTGCACGATCACCTTCGGCGTCGGCCCGGCCGGCACTGGGAAGACGTACCTCGCCATGGCCCTCGCAGTCGCCGAGATGCAGGAGCGCGAGGTCAGCCGCATCATCCTCACCCGCCCCGCCGTCGAAGCCGGCGAGCGCCTCGGCTTCCTGCCCGGCGACATGCTCGCCAAGGTCGACCCGTACCTCCGCCCGCTCTTCGACGCGCTCTACGACATGCTCGACGCGGACCGGCTCAACTCGTATCTCGAGAAGGGAACGATCGAGGTGGCGCCGCTCGCCTTCATGCGCGGTCGCACGCTCAACGACTCGTTCATCATCCTCGACGAGGCGCAGAACACCACTCCCGAGCAGATGCAGATGTTCCTCACGCGCCTCGGGTTCGGCTCGAAGATCGTCGTCACGGGCGACGTCACGCAGGTCGATCTCCCGCGCGAGCAGGCGTCGGGTCTCATCCACGTGCGAGAGATACTCGGCGCCATCGACGGGATCGAGTTCGTCGAGTTCGGGAACCAGGACGTCGTCCGCCACGCGCTCGTGCAGCGCATCGTCGAGGCGTACAAGCGCCACGCCGACGAGACGGGCACACAGCGGCGCAAGTGATCGCGATCGAGGTGGAGAACCGAAGCGGCGAGGCCGTCGACGCCACCGGCGCCGAATCGCTGGCACGCGCTGTCCTCACGGCCGAAGGCGTCGAGGAGGGCGACCTCGGCATCTCGTTCGCCACGCCGTCCGAGATGCGGGCGCTGAAGCTCCAGCACCTCGGGATCGAGGAGGCGACCGACGTCCTCTCGTTCCCGATCGATGCCCGCGACGAGTTGCCTGACGGGGTTCCGCGCCAGCTCGGAGACGTCGTCCTCTGTCCGCAGGTCGTCGGAGACGGGTGGCCCGCTCCGCTCGTCCACGGGTTGCTGCATCTCCTCGGTTACGACCACGGCGATGAGATGGAGCAGCGGGAGCGCGAGCTGCTGCCCGAGTCCTGATGGCCGACCGGCGCGCACCCGCGGTTCTGCGGAGCTTCAACTACGCCTTCGAGGGCGTCATCCACGTGCTGCGCACCCAGCGCAACATGCGGATCCACTTTGCGATCGCCGCGGCCGTGCTCGTGCTCGCGTTCGTCTACGACGTCACGCGCCTCGAGCTCATCGCGCTCATGATCTCGATCGCCTTCGTGCTGATCGCGGAGATGGTCAACACCGCTGTGGAGGCGACGATCGACCTCTCCACACCCTCGTTCGACCCGCTGGCGAAGATTGCGAAGGACATCGCGGCGGGTGCGGTCCTCATCGCCGCGGCCAACGCGGTCGCAGTCGGCTACCTCGTCCTGGCCGACCGACTGGCGCGCCCGAGCGCGAGGCTTGTGAACTCGCTCGGAGACGCGCCGATCAACCTCACCGTGATCGCGCTCGTCCTGACGATCATCGTCGTCATCGCGATCAAAGCGATCACCGGGACCGGCACGCCGCTGCGAGGCGGGCTTCCCTCCGGCCACGCGGCGCTCGCGTTCGGCTGCTGGGCGGCGATCACGTTCATCGTCACCGACCACCGCGTCGTGATCTCGTTCGTCGCTCTGATCATGGCGCTCCTCGTCTCCCAGACGCGCGTCGAGGCGGAGATCCACACGCCTTACGAGGTGGTTGCGGGCGCGGTCATCGGTACGCTCGTGACCTTGATCCTCTTCCAGGTGTTCAGATGACGGACCAGGAGCTCTACGAGGCCGCGGTGGCCGCGTCGCAGGCGGCCTACGCCCCGTACTCGGAGTTCCTCGTGGGCGCGGCCGCGCTCATGCGCGACGGGCGCGTCGTCACCGGCGTGAACGTCGAGAACGCCTCCTATCCGGTCGGCATCTGCGCCGAGCGGTGCGCCATCGCCCGCGCCGTCGTCCAGGGCGCGAGGCCCGGCGACTTCGAGGCGATCGGCATCACGGCCTCGCCGTGCGGTGCGTGCCGCCAGTGGCTGCACGAGTTCCGGTTCGACCGGGTCGCCTTCATGCACGAGGGCGAGCTGCTCGTCCGCCGGCCGGACGAGCTCCTGCCGGACTCGTTCGAGCTGTGAAAAGCGGTTTCGTCGCGGTCGCCGGCCGTCCGAACGTTGGCAAGTCCACGCTCGTGAACGCGCTCGCGGGCGGGAAGGTTGCGATCGTCTCGGACAAGCCGCAGACCACTCGCCGCCGGATCGCCGCCGTCGTGAACGGCGACGGGTACCAGCTCGTCCTCACCGACCTGCCAGGCTTCCAGCGGCCGCGCGACGCGCTCACCGAGCGCATGCAGCGAACCGTGGACGCATCGCTCGAGGATGTCGACGCACACCTCCTCGTCCTGGCCGCTGACGAGGCAATCGGCTCGGGCGACCGCTTCGTGGCCGAGCGGCTGTTCGCGTCCGGCCGGCCCGTCGTCATCGCGTTGAACAAGGTCGACCGGCTACGCCCTGAACGAATAGCCGAGCAGATCCAGGTCGCCGCCGGTCTCGGCGACTTCCATGCCCTCCACCCGATCAGCGCCGCCCGCGGCGAGGGGCTCGGCCCGCTGCAGGACGACCTCGTCGCCCTCCTTCCCGAAGGGCCGCTCTACTTCGGCGAGGGCGAGTCGACCGACCTTCCACTCGAGGCGCGGATCGCAGAGCTCGTCCGCGAGCAGGCTCTCGCCCTGACGCGCGAAGAGGTGCCGCATGCGATCGGCGTCGAGGTCGAGGACCTCGAGGAGGGCCGGGTGCACGCAGTCCTCTTCGTCGAGACCGAGTCGCAAAAGGGCATCCTGATCGGCAAGGCCGGGAGCATGATCAAGGCGATCGGCGCCGGCGCCAGGCCCGAGATCGAGGAGCTTCTCGGCGGCAAGGTGTACCTCGAGCTGCAGGTCAAGGTGCGGCCGCACTGGCGCCGTGACGACAATGTGCTCGAACGCTTCGGAATCTAGGAAAGGACGACCTTGGCAGCTTTGACCGCGTTGCAATTCGAGGAACGGCTGAACCGCTATCTCTACGAGCGCGCCGAGGAGGCACGCGCGGTGCGCGTGGGGGAGAAGGAAACGAGCGAGCAGGCAGAGATCGTCGCCCGCTACGCCGACCTCTTCACCCGCGAGCAGCACGAGTGTCTCCGCGACGAGGAGGAGCAAGCCGCCGGAGACGAGCGCGAGCGGCTCTACCGTCTCCGCGAAGCGTGTCTGGGCGGGATCGTCGTCGCCGACCTGGCCGAGCGCATGGACCGTTTCGAGAACGAGTTCCTCGCGGCCCGCGTCGAGTTTCGCGGCGAGTCGCTGCCGCTTCGCTCGGCCCAGGCGATGCTCGCGATCCTCGACGAGTACCGCGACCGCGACGAGCTCGGCGACCTTGCCGCCGACGCCTCTGCCGCCTTCAACGACGACCGTCATGAGCTGATGGCGGCAGGCGAGGCGCTCGACGCCGAGCTGTCGGGCGATCCCGATCCGGTGGGGAGAAGCGCGCGGCGCAAGGCGATCGACCTGCACGCGCTCGCGGACGCGCTCGGCCGGGCGGCGCGCGAACAGGACGAGTCCTACCGTCCCCTGCGCGAGCGCTGGATCGATCGCATTCTCGGGGAGGGTCACGAGGCGGAGCCCGCCTCCTACCACGTCTCCTACCTGCGGCGGCTGTCGCCGCTCGCCGACACGTACACGAAGGAGCGGTCCGTCCCCGTGTGCCTCGAGAGCCTCTCGCGTCTCGGCTTCGACCTCGCCTCCGAGGAGCACATCCGCCTCGACCTCGACGACCGGCCGCAGAAGAACCCTCGGGCCTGCGTGATCGCGTCCGACCCGCCCAACGTCGTCCACCTGATCACCCGGGCGCAGGGCGGGCTGCACGACTACCAGGGCCTTCTGCACGAGGCGGGGCACGCGCTCCACTACGCGGGCGTCGACCCGGCGCTCCCATACACCTTCCGCCGCCTCTCCCGCGACCATGCCCTGACCGAGATCTACTCGTTCCTCCTCGAGTCGGTGAGCCGGGAGCCCGGCTGGCACGCCGAGCACTTCGACCTTTCTGCGAGCGAGGCCGAGGAGAACGCCGAGGCGACCCGCTTCCTCGACGTGCTCCTATTCCGTCGCTACGCGGCGAAGCTCGACTACGAGCTCGAGCTCTGGGCGGACTTCGAGCGCGCGCCCGACTACGCACCGAAGTACGCGGAACGCCTGCGCGCTGCGACCGGTTTCCGCTACCGGCCCGACGGCTACCTCGCCGACATGGACGACGGCTTCTATTCGGCCGATTACCTCCGCGCGTGGATCCGGGCTGCGCAGCTCCGCGCATACCTCCGCGAGACGATCGGCTCAGAATGGTGGGAGCGCCGCCAGACCGGCGAATTCCTGCGCGGCCTCTTCGCGGAGGGCACGCGCCCCTCGAGCGAGGACCTCGCCGCCAGGATTGGCTTCGAGCCCTTCGACACGCGTCCGCTCGTACAGGAACAGCTCGCCACCTCGTAGCCCGTTGACGAAAACGCACGCCCTCATTCGAGGGATGCGCGGGGTTTGCTGCCGATTACTGTCATGAAGCGGCATGTCCGAGGAGATCCGACATCACTCCACGCGGGTGCGGCGGCGCCGACGCCACAAGTCGTCGGTGACCAACATCAACATCTTCGCGATGACGCCCTCGCCCGAGCAGCCGGCTGCGTCTGGAGTTCCGGCGCCCGCGCCTGCCCCGGAACCCGCCCTTCCGGCCCACCACGAGGACGAGGATCTCTTCGGCGAGCGCCTGGTCTCCCCGGAATGGCTCGAGCGGCGCGCGAAGCGGCTCGAGAAGCAGGAGCAGGACCTCAATCAGCGCGCCCTCGATATCGAGCGCCGGGAGATCGAACTCGAGGAGCGCGAGGCTCGCTTCGAGGCCGACATGTACCTACGCGAGGACGAGGTCGAGGCGCGTGAAGAGCACCTGCGCCAGCTCGAGGCCCGGCTGGGCCAGAAGGAATCGGATCTCAGCACGTTCGTCGCCCGCGTGCAGGGCGGCCTGCTCGCCGACGCCGGCTGAGCCGGCGGCCACTCCCGGGCTACACTGATTCCATGGCGCAGGCGCCTGCTCTCCCGGGCGGCTTCGAGCTTCCGCTCGAGCCTCGTCTCCCGCGAATCGGCTCCGTCGACCAGGTTGCGGTCGAAGAGCGCGCGGCTTCGCTCGCGCGCCGGTCGATCAAGCGCGAGTCGAAGCTCTTCGCACTCGACCTTGCCGTGCGGATGATGGATCTGACGACGCTCGAGGGCGCCGA
Source organism: Gaiellaceae bacterium (assembly GCA_035273885.1). Classification (GTDB taxonomy): domain Bacteria; phylum Actinomycetota; class Thermoleophilia; order Gaiellales; family Gaiellaceae; genus DATEOR01. The sequence goes on along the minus strand of DATEOR010000098.1, from coordinate 7,732 downwards.
CACTCCCGGGAAGGTGGCAGCCCTGTCGTCGAAGGCGATGCGGCCCGATCCCTCCGACCTCACCGTGCCGCCGGTGGCGGCCGTGTGCGTGTATCCGAACCTCGTCCCTGTTGCGCTCGACCGGGTGCGCGGAAGCGGAGTTCTGGTGGCGTCCGTGGCAACCGCGTTCCCCTCGGGCCAGTCGCCGCTCCAGATCAAGGTCGAGGAGGCTGCCCTGGTCGCCGAGATGGGCGCGGACGAGATCGACATGGTCATCGATCGCGGTGCCTTCCTGGCGGGCGACTACGCGAAGGTCTACGACGAAGTGCGCAGGGTCAAAGAGGCATGCGGGGACGCCCACCTCAAGGTCATCCTCGAGACCGGCGAGCTCGGCACCTACGACAACGTGCGGCGCGCAAGCCTGCTCGCGATTGCGGGCGGCGCCGACTTCATCAAGACGTCCACGGGCAAGATCCAGCCGGCCGCGACGTTGCCCGTGACGCTGGTCATGCTGGAGGCGATCCGCGACGTCTACGAGGAAACGGGGCGCAAGATCGGGATGAAGCCCGCCGGCGGTATCCGCCATGCGAAGCAGGCAGTCCAGTACCTCGTCCTCCTGCACGAGACACTCGGCGTCGAGTGGATGACACCCGACCTCTTCCGCTTCGGCGCCTCGTCGCTCCTCAACGACTGCCTCCTTCAGATCCGCAAGGAGAAGACCGGCCGCTACCAGAGTCCGGACTACTTCACCATTGACTGACATCGAAAAGCGCCAAGACCGCTCGCCGGTCCCGTCCGCATTCGACTATGCCCCGGCACCCGAATCGCGCGACGTCGTCACCCTGGAGGACCGCTACGGGCTCTTCGTCGGCGGGGAGTGGGTGGAGCCGAAGTCGGGCGAGTACCAGCAGACGATCAGCCCGTCCAGCGAAGAGCCGCTCGCCGAAGTGGCCTACGCGGGGGCGGAGGACGTTGCTCTGGCGGTCGACTCCGGGCGCGAGGCCTTCGAGAACGGCTGGTCCGACATCTCGCCGGCCGAGCGGGCGAAGTACCTCTACCGCATCGCGCGCATCCTTCAGGAGCGCTCGCGCGAGTTCGCGGTGCTCGAGTCGCTCGACGGGGGCAAGCCCATCCGGGAGTCCCGCGACGTCGACCTCCCGCTCTCGGCCGCCCACTTCTTCTACTACGCCGGCTGGGCCGACAAGCTCGAGTACGCGTTTCCCAACCGCAACCCGAAGCCGCTCGGTGTCGCGGGCCAGATCATCCCCTGGAACTTCCCGCTCCTCATGCTGTCGTGGAAGATCGCGCCGGCGCTCGCGGCGGGGAACACGGTCGTCCTCAAGCCCGCCGAGTCGACGCCGCTCACCGCGCTCCTCTTCTGCGATGTCGTGCGCCAGGCCGAGCTTCCGCCCGGTGTCGTGAACATCGTCACCGGCGACGGGCGCGCGGGCGCCGAGCTCGTCAAGCATCCCGGTATCGACAAGGTCGCGTTCACCGGCTCGACGGACGTCGGCAAGGAGATCCAGCGCGCCGTTGCGGGCACCGGGAAAAAACTGACCCTCGAGCTGGGCGGCAAGGCGGCGAACATCATCTTCGACGACGCACCGCTCGACCAGGCGGTCGAAGGGATCATCAACGGCATCTACTTCAACCAGGGCCACGTGTGCTGCGCGGGCTCGCGGCTGCTCGTGCAGGAGTCCATCTACGAGCAGGTGATCGCAAAGCTGAAGCGGCGCATGGGAACCCTGCGCGTCGGCGATCCGCTGGACAAGAACACCGACATCGGCGCGATCAACTCGCGCGAGCAGCTCGAGAAGATCAAGGAGCTCGTTGCGGCCGGGGAGGAGGAAGGCGCGGAGATCTTTCAGCCGCCCTGCCGGCTTCCCGAGAAGGGCTGGTGGTTTGCGCCGACGGTCTTCACGAACGTGGCGCAGAGCTACCGGATCGCGCAGGAGGAGATCTTCGGGCCGGTGCTGTCGGTGCTGACGTTCCGCACGCCAGACGAGGCGATCGAAAAGGCGAACAACACGCCGTACGGGCTCTCCGCCGGCGTCTGGACGGAGAAGGGCTCGCGGATCCTCTCGATGGCGCAGCGGCTGCGCGCCGGGGTGATCTGGGCCAACACGTACAACCGCTTCGACCCGGCGTCGCCGTTCGGGGGGTACAAGGAGTCCGGCTTCGGCCGGGAAGGCGGCCGGCACGGCCTCGAGCCCTACCTGAAGTTCGACTGAGGAGCAGCCTTTCATTGGGGCCACCCCGAACCACCACCCACCTTCAGGCTAACGGCGAAAAACGCGCCTGTGGCGCGCGGAACGGAGAAGAAGCGTGAGGCTTCCGGTCAAGAAGACCTACAAGCTCTATGTCGGCGGCGCGTTCCCGCGTTCCGAGTCCGGCCGCTCGTACGAGGCCGAGGGAGCCAACGTCGCGTGCGCCTCCCGGAAGGATCTCCGCGACGCGGTCCGCGCCGCCCGCGAGGCCTTCCCCAAGTGGGCGTCCATGACCGCCTACAACCGCGGACAGGTGCTCTACCGCGTGGCCGAGATCATGGAGGGGCGCCGGGCTCAGTTCGTCGAGCTCACGGGCGACGAGGCCGAGGTCGACGCCGCGATCGATACGTGGGTCTGGTACGCCGGGTGGGCGGACAAGATCGCGCAGGTGCTTGGCTCGTCGAACCCGGTCGCCGGGCCGTACTTCAACTTCACGGTTCCGGAGCCCACCGGCGTCGTGGGCGTTGTTGCGCCCGAGGAGCCTTCGCTCGCAGGGTTCGTCGCGCGCCTCGCGCCGGTGATCGTCGGAGGCAACGCGGCGGTGATCGTTGCCTCGCAGAAGCGCCCCCTTGCAGCGGTGACGCTCGCCGAGGTTCTCGCCACCTCCGACGTGCCGGGCGGCGTGGTCAACGTCCTCACCGGGAAGAAGGAAGAGCTTTGCCCGGTGCTCGCCGCGCACATGGACGTGAACGCCGTCGACCTCTCCGGGGCGGCCGGCGAGCGCGAGGAGCTCGAGCGGCTTGCCGCGGACAACGTCAAGCGCGTCGTCTCGAACGGGGACGGGCAGTCGCCCTGGCACGTCGCGGCTTTTCTGGAGCTCAAGACCGTTTGGCACCCAATCGGCGTTTAGTCCCCTAGACTCAGCAAGTCGCCCATGGCCCTTCGGATCGAAGAGCTCGCAAAGACCATCGACTGCACCCTCCTCGACCCACGCAAGGGTCTGCAGGAGCTCGCAGCCGTTTGCCAGACGGCACGCGACCTCCACCTCGCATCCCTCTGCGTGCTGCCGAAGCACGTCGGCGTCGCGGCCGAGCATCTCCGTGGCTCGGATGTGAAGGTGTGCGCGGTGGTCGGCTACCCGGAGGGGGGAGCGGCGGCGAAGGCGAAGATCGCGGAGGCCGAGCGCTGCCTCGACGAGGGGGCGGGGGAGCTCGAGTTCGCGCTCGACGTCCGCGCCATGCTCGCGCTCGACTTCGCACTCGTCCGGGACGAGCTGACCGCGTTCGCCCGGACGATCCGCATGCGTACTGCGAATGGAGGGCGTGGGGCCGTGACGCTCAAGGCGATCATCGGGACAGGGCGCCTCGACGACAAGCGCAAGAAGCTCGCGTGCAAGATCGTCGAGCTCGCCGAGGTCGACTTCGCGCAGACGAGCGCCAACGGCGCGCCCGCCACGGTTCACGACGTCGAGCTCCTGCGCGACTACCTGCCGGAAGCCGTCGGCGTCAAGGCGTCGGGCGGCGTCGAGACCCTCGACGACGCGCTCGCGATGATCAACGCCGGTGCCGGCAGGATCGGCTCTCCCTTCGCGCTCGAGATCGTGACGTACGCCGCGGGCCTCGACCGCGTCTCTTCGTGAGCCGTTTCCGTCAGGCCATCTCGGAGGGAGACGGCATCTCTGTCGTGCCCGTCTTGCAAGGCGCGGTAGAGGATCTCGCTGCACTGGCCGAGGAGGCCGGAGCGGAAGCGGTCGCCGTAGACCTGGCCGACGTTGAGCGCGTTCGGGCAAGCACGTCGCTGGCCGTGCTCGTGCGGGGCGGCGACCCGAACGAGGCGTCCGCTTCCGGCGCCGACGCGTGGATTGTGCCGTTCTCGGACGAGGCTGAGACCGTCCTCGCGCGGGCACGCGAGCTCGATCTCGACTGTGCGGTCGAGGTTCGGGACGAGGAAACGCTGGAGGACGCTCTGGAGCGCGTGGACCCGGACATCGTCCTCATCTCCGAGCGCGGCCTCGACGACGACGAGGAAGACCTCGAGCGCACGCTCGACCTCCTGGCCGACGTGCCGGCGGGGAAGCTCGTCATCTCGGAGGCGAGGGTGAGCGCGCGTGAGCAGGTCGTCGCGCTCGAGAACGCGGGCGTCGACGCCATCCTGGTCGGAGCCGAGTTCCTGCAGGGGTCGGCCGACTTCGCCTCCGCGCTCGCCGCGCTGACCGGCCGCTAGCCGACTGATCAGCCGGTCGTCGTGGTGAACATCTGATCGAGGCGCGGCTCGAGGCCGAGCGCAAGCGCGAGCGCCCTGTCCGCGCGCCTGATCGCAAGCTCGCCCTTGACGGCCAGATCGGCGGATTCCTTCGCGAGATCGTTGAGCTCCTTCTTCCTCGTGTCGAGGAAAGGATCGTCGAGGGCGATCTCGAGCTCCTTCGCCACGAGTGCCAGGCTGTCCCGGCTGAGCTGGAGCCCATCGGAGAGCTGCTTCGCCTGTGCGGCCGTCGATTCGATCTCGGCCAGCCCATCGGCCGCCTCGAGCTCAGCCGCCATCAGGTCGTCGATCTTCTCGACGGCGTCCTGCCCGCGTTCCGCGGCCGCGATCACTCCGGCGCGATCCAGCTTCTGGGCGGCTGAGGAGATGTCGGCGAACGCCAGGCGAAGGTCTTCCTCGGCGTCGGTTCTCGAGTCCTCGGCCGTGCGGTAGGCGTCGTAGAGCGAGCGCGCGTGGGCCTCGTGATCGGTGCTGCCGCATGCGGTCGCCGCGAACCCGCAGACGAGGGCCGCAAGTGCTGCGAGAGCTGCGCTTTTCGGCGTCACGGCGATCGAGGGTACCGATCAACGCGCCGTCGGGTGTCTGGCATCATTGGTTCGTGAATCGCGCGTTCCCCTGGGCGCTCGCGGCTGTCCTCGCGCTCGTCGTCTCGTCGTTTGCGGCCGCAGGCTGCGGCGGCTCCGCCTCGGCCGAGCCATCGCCTTCGACGTCGACGACCGCTTCCGAGCCGACCTGCCCGCCCGCGCTCGCGCGCGGCTGGCAGAAGCTCGCGGACGAGATCAAGGCGCCGGTCTACTGCCCGAGCTGGCTCCCGGATCCCCTCATCGGGCGGATCGGAGGCCAGTGGGAGGGCGTGCATTCCGTCACGAAGGAGGGCAGCTACCTCATCGCCTTCATCTGGTTCGAGCGCGGGGCGGGAGAGGTGCACGTGAACCTGCGCAGTTATCCGGGCCAGACGAAGGTGCCGACCTGTAACGGCCAGCCGTGCTTCAGCGGCGCTCGAGGCACACGGGAGGTCGCGGGGAAGACTGTGACGGTCTACACCGTCAACCGCGGAGCCGACACCTGGCACGTGCTCTACGCCTGGGAGGAGAACGGGACGCTCTACGCCGTCAGCCAGCATGTGGTGCCCGAGCTCGGCCTCTCATACACCCAGGTGGTGAAGTACCTCGATCGGATCATGGCGGGCCTTGTGAAGATCGAGCCGCAGCAGTCCTGACGTGCGACTGACCAGGAGGCAGTTCGTCGCGGGCGGCGCGGCGGCGCTCGGCGCAGCAGGGATCTACGAGCTCGTCGATCGCTTCGCGACTGCGCCCGAGCGCGAGACGACCCGGATCCTGCCTTCCGAGCAGCACGTGCTCGGCCGGCCGCAGGTCATCGTCGACAACGGGGTCGAGGTCGTCGTCCCGCCGCTCCACCACGAGGTCGTGACGGCCAGGCTGAACGTGGAGCCGACCGCGGCCGCTCTCGCGGAGGCCCGCGCGACGCTCAGCGAGACACTGCAGGAGCTGGATGCCCGCTACGAGCCCGCGCCAAAGGGGTTGTCGATCAGCATCGGGTGGGGGCTTCCCTACTTCACACGCTACGTGCCGGCACTCGCCGAGGAGCACCTCCCGGTCGACCTGCGCGCCTCGAAGACGGCCGGCGAGCAGATTCGGGGAGTGATCGACGCGATCCGCTTCCCGAGCGATCCCGAGGACCTGATCCTCGAGGACAACGATGTCGCCATCTTCCTGCGCAGCGACAGCGTCGACTTCATCGCCGACGGGTCCTCGAGCCTCTTCGACGAGGCGAAAGGGCTCTTCTCGATCACGAGCATCCGCAGGGGCTTCGCCGGCGGGGGCTTCGACGGGAGCACGAGCCTGCCGAAGCAGATGGCGATGGCGGCGGGCATCGGCGGCGCCGAGCTCATCCCCGACACGGCCGAGCTCTTCCTCGGCTTCACCTCGACGCAGAAGGCCGGACTGGGCCCACCCGGGATCGCGAACTTCGAGACGCTCCCCGGATACACGAACCAGTTCCCCGACGGCTACTTCCTCGGCGGGACTGCGATGCACCTCTCGCACCTCTTCGAAGACGTGGAGGCGTGGTATCTGAACTTCGACTACCCCGAGCGGGTCGCGACGACGTTCAAGCCGGGTCTCGACGTGGAGGACGGCACGCAGACCGTGCCCCAGGACGCCGAGGACGCGGACGGGTCGACGGCGGTCGAGGCCGACGCCGAGCGCTACGACGCCGTCGGGCACAGCTCGGTGATGCAGCCGGCCTCGCGCCTGCAGGCGGACGTGACCGGAAACGACGGCATCCTCTACCCGAAGGGGACCGCCATCCCGCAGCGCGCCGATTTCAACACGCTCGACAACCCGTTCTTCTGGAGCGCGCGCCCCGACGTCGACGGCCAGAGCCAGGAGCCCGCAGCGGGCCTCCACTTCGTCGTGTTCACTCCGACGAGCGACGACTTCCACCGCACGCGGCTCGCGATGGACGGGATCCTCCCCGACGGCACGAGCATCCCGATCCACCCGCGCTCGCGCGGACAGGGCTTCAACTCGATCCTGCAGACCACGCACCGGCAGAACTTCCTCGTCCCGCCGCGGCGCAACCGCTCGTTCCCGCTGTCCGAGCTCCTCTAGCTAGACGCGGCTGATTCCGAGGCCGTCTACGAGCACCGGCCTGCCCGAGCTCGTGACCGTGACGGTGACCTTGCCTGTATGGGCGCCGCCGAACGCGGCGATCGGAATGATCCGGTGCTGCACCGTCGAGGCTGCGAGGTTCACCCGCTTGAGGAGCTTCTTCCCCTGGAACACCGAGACGGCGCCGCAGCCCGGGCAAACCACGGCGACCAGAGAGATGCGCTTTGCCTCCACTCCGGCAAGGGCGAGCGTGGCTCCCTTGGCCGAGCTCTGTTTGTACGTTCCGCGGTAGTAGCCGAACTGGCCCGATCGCTTCTTCCACCCGGCGCCGCTCAGTGCGCCGTCGTCCACCGGCAGAGCCGTGCATCTCTGGGCGCTTGGAAGGGAGCTGTTTCCGACCGTGTCTGTGACCACCGTGAAGAAGCAGTACGTGCTGCCGGACAACCCGGTGAAGGTCGCGCTGTCCGGTCCGGCCGTCGTCTTGAAGACCGAACCGGCGCCAAAGCCGCCGCTGTACGGAGCTCGCATCCCGTAGACGTCGTAGGTCGCAACCCCGCTCCCCGAGTCGGTGGCTCCGGCCCAGGCGAGGTCGAAGGAGGTCGAGCGCGCAAAGCGGGGGAGCGAGCTGGTGATCGCTCCGCCGGCCGGAGG
>DATEOR010000097.1:0-3288 GCA_035273885.1 Gaiellaceae bacterium | reverse complement strand
TAGCCGACATCGCGCCGACAGCGCTCGGCGAAGACGGCGCGCTCAGCTCCCGGCCCGACTCCGATCCGGCCGCCACCCTCGCTGCTCTCGACGAGCGCATCGACAACCACAACGACTCGCGCGCACCGGCCGGCCTCGCGGCGGGCATCATTCTCCTTACCCTCGCCATGCTGTGGCCGAGGGCAGGGCTGCTCGGGTTCGGGGCGGGGCTCGTTGCCAACCTCGCCCTGGGGCTCGCGGACGTTTCCTCCTTCTGGCCCACGACTCTCGTCATCGCGCTGGCCGCAGCATCCGGCTGGCTGCTCGCGCTCATCGTCCGCTCCGACCTGGCGATCGGGCTCTTTCTCGCCGGGATCGTGGCCGCTTATCTCGTCGCGCTGGGCGTCGACGGAACCGACATCGCGCTCTCGCCATTCGGGCCGAGCCAGAACTCGCGCTTCTACGGGCTCTCGAACTTCCTCGAGACGATGCTGCTCGTACCTGCGCTCGGCGGTGCCGTCTACCTCTGGCGGCGTTTCGGCTGGTGGGCATTCGCCGGCGTCGCGCTCCTCAGCTTCGTCACTGTCGCCGGGAACCGCTTTGGCGCGGACGCAGGAGGCGCAATCGTCCTCGCCCTCGCCTTCCCGCTGCTTGCGATCCTCCTGGCCGGCCTGCGCGGAAGGCGGCTCGCCGCCGCGATTGGCATCGCACTCCCCAGCGCCGCCGGTCTGGTCCTCCTCGACGCGGTGACGGGCCCGGAGAGTCACGTGTCGCGGGCGCTCGACTCGGGCCCGTCCGGGCTCGCCGCCGACCTCCGCGACCGCGTCGCGCTCTCGTGGGACCGAATCGCGCAGCAGGCCGACATCGCCGTCGTCGTCGCGATCTGCCTGCCGGTGCTCGTTGTCCTCGTCGTCAGGCTCCTCCGCTCCGATGTGCCGCTCGAGAGGCGCGCCCTCCCGCTGGCATTCGCGGCGGCGCTCGCGGCCTCGCTCGTCGTCAACGACTCGCCGAACGACGTCCTCACGGCCGGTTTGGTGGGGTATGTCGTTGTCGAGGCCGTTATGCTTCGCGACCGATGCGCTGCGCTCTCGCCCTCTCCGGGATCCTCGCCGGGGTCGTCATCCTCGTCGCCGGCTGCGGCGACGCCGCCGTCGTGAGCCCGACAGCGGAGAGCGTCGTCGGCACCGTCGCCGAGCAGACGCCGACCGAGACCGTCAACACGAGCAAGGGTGACCCGGCCGCTGGCAAGGAGGTCTTCATGTCCTCCGGCTGCGGCGGGTGCCACACCTACGGGCCCGCGGGCACGAGCGCAACGATCGGCCCGGACCTCGACACCGCACTTCAGGGGAAGGACGCGCAGTTCGTGCTCGAGTCGATCGTGAATCCGAACGCCGAGATCGCCTCGGGCTTCCAGGCGAACATCATGCCGGCCACTTTCGGCGAGTCGCTCTCCGACCAGCAGCTGGCCGATCTCGTCGCCTTCCTGACGCAACCGGCGAGCTGACGCTTCCGAAGGGCTTCCCAAGCGACGTCGAGGTGCTCGCGTGCGACCTCGACCGCACGCTGATCGCCAAGGACGGGATGCTGCCGCCGCGCACCGAGGCCGCGATCCGGGCGGCCCGCGCGGCGGGAATACGAGTGGTCATCGCCACCGGGCGGATGTTCGTTTCCGTGCGGCCGTACGTGCTCCAGGCGGGGATCGATGATCCCGTCGTCTGCTACCAGGGCGCCGTCGTGGCCGAGCCTCAGACCGGGCGCTGGCTTCGCCACGAGCCGATCCCCGTCGCCCTCGCGAAGGAGGCGATCGAGGCCATCGTCGGCGAGGACTTCCACTGCAACGTCTACGTGGACGACGAGCTCTTCGTCGGCAAGGTGACCCCCGAGGCACGCGCCTACGCCGACTTCCAGGGGCTCGTGATCCACGAAGTTGGCGACCTCGCCGCATGGCTCGAGAAGCCGGCGACGAAGGTCGTCTCGGTCGGCGAGCCCGAGCTCCTCGACGGCCTCGAGGCGCGCCTGAAGGAGCGCTTCGCCGCTCGCCTCTACATCTCGAAGTCGCTGCCCTTCTTCCTCGAGATCGCAAGCCCGAAGGTGACGAAGGGCTCGGGGCTCCAGTTTCTCGCCGAGCACATCGGCTTCTCGGCCGAGCACACCGTCGCATTCGGCGACGGGGAAAACGACATCGAGCTCCTCGAATGGGCGGGCTTCGGCATCGCGGTCGCGAACGCCCACGAGCGCCTGATCGGTATCGCCGACTGGGTCTGCCCGCCCGTCACCGAAGAGGGGGTCGCCCAGGTCATCGAAGCCGTCTTAGAATCGCACCGATGATCGACGTCCGCGCCGCCCGCGCCGACCCGGACGCCTGGCGCGCGGCGCTTGCGCGCAAAGGTGCGGCCGAGATCTTCGACGAGTTCCTGCAGGCGGACGAAGCCTGGCGTGCAGCGAACACGAAGGTCGACGAGCTTCGCGCCGCGCGCAAGCCCGCCGGCAAGGGCAAGCCCTCACCGGAGGAGATCGAGCGCCTGAACGCGCTCAAAGAGCAGTTGAAGCAGGCGGAGGCGGCACTCGAGGAGGCCGCGGCGAAACGCGACGACCTCCTCGCCCGCATCCCGAACCCTCCAGACGCGACCGCGCCGGACGGCTTCACGGAGGAGGACGCCGTCGAGGTGCGCCGGTCGGGCGACCCGCCGCAGCTCGGCTTCGAGCCCCGCGACCACCTCGAGCTCGGCACAATCGACATGGAGCGCGGCGCAAAGGTGTCGGGCTCGCGCTTCGCCTACCGGCTCGGCGACTTCGCGCTTGCCGAGCTCGCTCTCTACCGCTTCGCCCTCGACCGGTTGGCGAAGAAGGGTTTCACGCCCGTCATTCCGCCGGTGCTCGTCCGCGAGGCGGCCATGTACGGAACGGGCTTCCTCCCCACCGACGAGGTCAACATCTACCGCATCGAGAGCGACGACCTCTATCTCACCGGCACCTCAGAGGTCGCCCTCGCCGCGTTCCACATGGACGAGGAGCTCGACTCGGCCTCGCTCCCGTACCGCTATGCCGGCTACTCGACGTGCTTTCGGCGCGAGGCGGGCGCGGCCGGCAAGGACACCCGCGGGATGTTCCGTGTCCACCAGTTCGACAAGGTGGAGATGTTCGTCTTCTGCCTCCCCGAGGAATCGGCTGAGCAGCACGAGTTTCTCCTGTCGGTCGAGGAGGAGCTCATCAAGGAACTGGAGGTCCCGTACCGGATCGTCAACGTGGCGGCCGGAGATCTCGGCGCCGGGGCGACAAAGAAGTACGACATCGAGGCCTGGTTCCCGA
>DATEOR010000096.1:0-11188 GCA_035273885.1 Gaiellaceae bacterium | reverse complement strand
CGGGAGGAAGAGCGGGCCGCGGTCCAGCTCCCGCACCCGGCCCGCGTCATGGAGCAACGCCGCGGCGAGCAGGAGATCCGAACGCAGGCGCTGGTGAAGCTGGGCGGACTCGCGGCTCAGGGTCGCGACGGCCACTGTGTGCTCGAGCAGGCCGCCCGAATACGAGTGATGCGAATCGGGTGTCGCAGGCAGCGTGCGCAGGCGCTCCCGAAAAACCGCGTCTCCGACGAATCTGTCGACGATTGCCCGCAGACCCGGGTGCGAGATCTCTGCGGCGAGAAACTCGAAGAAACCGTCGAGCTCCTCCACGTCGCGCCGGGCTTCGGGGACGAGCGTCGCGGGGTCGGCCTCGGCCGGCTCGAGAGAGCGCACCTCCAGCTGGAGCCGGTCGCGAAAGCGCTCCACCCGGCCGAGCACGCGGACCGCGTCCCCTTCGCGGAAGCGCTTGTCGAGTAGGTCGACGTCGTTCCAGACGCGTGCATCGATCCGCCCGCTCGAGTCCACGAGCTCGAGCGCGAGATACGGATTCCCGCCCCGTGTCCGCAGGCGCTGCTTCCGCGCGACGGCAAACAGGCCGTCGACCACGCGATCCTCAGCGAGCTCGGCGATCACGAGGCGATTCTAGGTCCGCGGACGGATGGTAACGTGCGCCTTCGTGCCGCATTTGAAGCCGTTTCGGGCGCTTCGCTACGACCCTGGAACGGTAGGGCCGCTGGACGCGGTCGTCTCACCGCCGCACGACGTCGTCCCCCCGGACCGGCGCGAAGCCCTGGTCACCTCGAGCCCCTACAACGCGGTGCGGCTCCTGAGCCCGGAGAGCCCCGAGGAGGCCGGCAGGCTGATCGAGGCCTGGGGAGAGGAGGGCGTGCTCGTGCGCGATGAGGAGCCCGCCGTCTGGGTCCTCGAAGAGACCTTTCCCGGCCTGGACGGCGGAACGCGAACGCGCCGCGGCCTGGTCGCACGCGTGAAGCTGCTGCCGTACTCGGCCGGACAGGTGCTGCCGCACGAGCGCACCTTCGAGCGGCAGAAGGACGCTCGCCTCGAGCTTCTACGCGCGGTCCGCACGAAGCTCTCGCCGGTCTTCCTCGTTCACGAGGGCTCTTCGCCCCCGATTCCGGAACGGGAGCCCGACATGGAGGCGACGCTCGACGGAGTGACCAGCCGCCTCTGGCGCATCGCCGGTGACGACGCGATCGCGGAGGCGCTCGGCCGGGTCCAGGGCCGCTTCCTCATCGCCGACGGCCACCACCGCTACGAGACGGCGCTCGCCTATCACCAGGAGCAGGGCACGGAGGAGTCGGGGTACGTGCTCGCCACGCTGGTGAGCAGCGACGACGACGGCCTGGAGATTCTCCCTACGCACCGGCTCATCTCGGGCGACCCGCCCGACCTCGACGGCTCCTTCCAGCTCACCGACATCGAGCCGAGCGCCGAGGCCGGAACGGCTGCGCTTGCAGGGCTCGACCGGGATCACCCGGCATTCGTGCTCCTCCGCAGGGACTCGGCGCAGCTGGCGGAGGGCGAGGGCGCCGAGCTCGACACCGCCGTCATCGACCGGCTGCCGCTCGAGGACGTGCGCTATACGCCGAGCGCCGTCGCTGCCGAGGAGGCGGTGCGAAGCGGCCGTGCGGATGCGGCCTTTCTCGTCCGTGCGCCGGCTCTCGAACAGGTCGTCGCCGTGGCCCGGGCGGGCGAGCTTCTGCCCGAGAAGACCACGTACTTCTTTCCCAAGCTGACGAGCGGGCTCGTCTTCTCGCCCTTCGACGAATGACGGACTGGCTGGCCTTTTCGCGGCAAATCGCCGCCGACCTCGATGGCGTCCTCGCCGCGCATCCGACGAGGGTCGAGCGTGAGCCGGTGGTCGGGGCGGGCGAGGGCGGGGACGAAACGACCGCCATCGATGCGGCCTCGGAGCGGGCGGTCGTCGCGAGGCTGGAGGAGCTTGCCGCCACGGGGGTCGAGTTCACGCTCGTCTCGGAGGAGCTCGGCGAGCGGTCGTTCGGAGCGGAGACCCCGCGCCTCGTCCTCGACCCGATCGACGGGAGCATGAACGCAAAGCGAGGAGTTCCGTTCTTCTCCGTCTCGCTCGCGGTGGCCGAGGGTCCGCGGATGGCCGACGTCGTCTTCGGCTACGTCTTCGACTTCGGCACGCGCGAGGAGTGGGTGGCGCGACGCGAAGGGGCCTTTCTCGGCGACGCGCCGCTGGCGGGGCCTGGCCCGAAGGAGGATCCGGAGATCCTCTCCTTCGAAGCGACCAAGACCAACTCGATTGCCGATCAGATCGGGGACATGGTCGGCTTCGCGCCCCGGACGCGCGTGATGGGGTCGCTCGCCCTGGCGCTCTGCCACCTCGCGGCCGGGCGCGTCGACGCCGTGTGCTCGCTGAAGCCGGCCCGGAGCGTGGACATCGCCGCGGCACAGCTCCTCGTGCGCGAGCGAGGCCTGGCGATCGATCTTCCCGACCGGCCTCCCTTCGACGAAGCGCCCCTCGACGTCAGCCCGCATTCGCGAGTCGTCGCGGCGGCCACCCCCGAGCTCTGCGCCGAGCTCTACCGTCGCCTCAGCGCGAACGACTGAGCCGGTCGAGGAGATTCTGCCGAACGGCAGGCCACTCCTCGTCGGTGACGGCATACCAGGCGGAGTCGCGCAGCGCGCCGTCGCGGACGAGCATGTGCTTGCGGAAGATGCCTTCGAACTGGGCGGGCAGCGCCTCCAGCGCCGCGCGCGACCGCTCGTTCAGGGCGTCCGTCTTGAACTCGACTCGCATGCAGCCGAGCTCGTCGAACGCGTGCCCCATGAGGAGCAGCTTGGCCTCGACGTTGGCGCCGGTCCCCCAGGCGCCGCTCGAGAGCCAGGTCCAGCCGATCTCGAGCCCACGGTGCTCGGGACGAAGCGCGAGGTAGCGCGTGCTTCCGAGCGGTGCGCCGCTCCTCGCGTCGAGGACCGCGAACGCCTGGTCGAGCCCGGCGGCGGTTCGCTCCAGCGCTTCGGCGAACCACTCGGCGAACGTCTCGCGTGACTCGATCGCGTTCACCGGCATCCACCGCCAGATGCGCGGATCGTTCGCGGCCGACCAGAGGCCTTCCTCATGCTCGGGCGCGAGCGGCTGCACGACGACGATCTCGCCTTCGAGTCGCGGAGCGATCCGCTCCCAGGTCACGCGGCGACGATGAAGACCGGTGTGCCGACGGAGACGTGCTCGAAGACGGTCTCTGCGTCAGGTATGCGCATCCGGATGCAGCCGTGCGAGGCGGAGTAGCCGATCGAGGCCGCGTCAGGAGTCCCGTGAATCCCGACCCCGGGGGCCGACAGGCCCATCCAGCGTGTGCCGAGCGGGTTGCCGGGACCCGGCGGCACGGGGCTGAGCCCTGCCGCCCACGGTGAGTCCGGCGGGTACCACCACGGGTTCTCCTGCTTGGTCACGATCTCGAACTGGCCGAGCGGCGTGGGGTAGATCGCCTGGCCCGTGGCGACGCCGAAGCTTCCCCACCGGCGCTTTCCGTCCCAGACGACGAGTTGGTTCGAACTCCGCTCGATCACGATCACGGACTTGAAGTCCGAGGCCTTGACCGCCGGCTTGGTGTGCTTGAAGGGAATCCGGATCGGCGTGCGGTCGCCTGCGGTGAGCGCGGTGTCGAGCTCGGAGAAGAGCGCGCGCTGCCGGACCGACAGGCCCTCCTGCTCGCGCTTCACGACGGGCTTGAGCTTGACGAGGACGACCTTCGCGTCGCGGGCGGGGTGCGCGTAGCGCTTGTTCAGGGATGAGACGTAGCGCTGCAACGTCGCGTTGTCGACGCCGACCGCCAGCTCGACGTTCTCACCGGGCTTCGCGCGGAACGCGCCCGCCACGGCATCGGCCACGAGCGGATGGGCGCCGAGTCTCTCCGGTGCGACGACGCGAATGCGGCTGTCGGTTGTGAGCACGATGCGCTTGGCGAAGGCGTCTTCCGTCGCCGAGGCCGCCTGGTGGGCGGTGTAGCCGCCGACCGGCACCCCCGCGATGGTGACGCCGTCCGCGATGAGCGGCTGGGAGCTCCCCTTCGCGCCTCTGCCCAGCGGATCCCCGGCGCGGGCCACCGCAACCGCGGCGACGAGCCCGACGAGCACGAGCACCAGCGGCGCTCCCGCTCTGAGCCAGTGCTTCCGCGTCCGGTATTTCCGATAGCCCATGTCTTCGGTCATATCACGAAGACGGCGTCAGAACGACCGGAATTCGGACCTCGTGCGGAGGCGTTCCGGTTCCCGCCGCGTCGTCGTCGTGAACGATGATTAGACCACGCGTTGCCGACGTGACCTCGTACGGGACCCGGATGGAAAAGGTTCCGCGGCAGCCGGTTCCGCACGTCGCCGTCGTGAAGGTGTGACCGACGACGTTGCCGCTCTCGTCGACGACCTCGACGGTCACGTTCGCCTCGAACACGTTCGCGCTTCCCTCGACGAGGACGGGATTGCCCACGCGCGTGCCGATCTGCGGATTGACGACGAGGATCGCCGGCAGGAGATCTCTGTAGTTCTTGCGCGTGACGGGCTGGTCCACGATGACGCCTTCGCCGCCGAGCACGTCGACTCGCTGGCCGTCGAGCTCGAAGAGGACGCCCTTGACCGTGGGGAACTGGGTGAGCGTGTAAACGACCTGTGCGATGCGCATGTTCATGGACGCAGAGCCGCCGCCCGATTCGAACTCGGACGTGAGATCGACAGTCGCGATGCCGTCGTCCACCGTCAGGCCGAGAAACTGGGTGCCGGCCGGGATCTGTGAGCCGACCGCGGCCGCCTGCTCCCGCGGAGTCGGGCCGGCAAGGAGCGATTCCATCGCTGCGGAGCCGACGCGGGGAGTGGAGGGCCCGTCGCGCCGCACGACGAAGAGCGACTCGCCGCGCGTGAACCAGACCTCGTAGCTGACGAGCTTGGCCGTGCCGCTCGAGGTCGACGAGCCGCCCTGGCTGACGACGCTGGTCGTCCCGGAGGAGGTTCCGGCGACGTCCCCGCCCGTCGCCCCGGTCGGGACGGGGCCCGCCGACTCGGCGCCGCGGCCGCAACTCGCGGCGACGATCCCGAGGAGGGCTGCAACGATGACTGCGAGTGCTCCGATCACGACCTTCATGGCGTCTCTCCTGGAGTGGGTACGCCCCGGATGGTCGACGTCCTGCGCAACCGGCCGCTTGCCGCCCCGTAACGATCAGGTCACGGAGGACTCAGGATTCGCAGTGCAGCGCGCCGGAAACGGGATCGGGGTTCAGACAGTGGTCGTTCCCGTCCCCGCCGTCGTTCGTGTTCGCGCCAGCCCCGCCGTCGAGGTCGTCCGCACCCGGTCCGCCCAGGATCGTGTCGTTTCCGGTTCGCCCGACTCCGGTGTCGTTCCCCTTGCCGAGCTTCAGGACGTTGTTCTCCTCGTTGCCCTTGATCACGTCGTTGAACTTCGAGCCGACGACGTCGAGCACCGCGTAGAGGAGGTCGGTCCCGTAGCCGTTCGCCTGTCCGCTCTCGAGATCGATGCTCATCGGCCCGGGGGCGCTCTCGTAGTGAACCCATTCGTGGCCGCCGGTTCCGCCTCCGCTGACGACGTCGTTTCCGGATCCCGGCCAGAACGAGTCGACGGACGGCCCGCCGTAGAGCCAGTCGGCGTCGGCGCCTCCCTTGAGGACGTTGTGTCCGCCGCCTCCGTCGAGCTTGTCGACGCCGGGCCCGGCGAGGAGCTTGTCGTTCCCGCCGTTGCCGCAGATCCTGTCGTCCCCGCCGAAGCTCGCGATCCTGTCGTCCCCGCCCAGCCCGACGATGACGTCGCGGCCGCTTGTTCCGTTGATGCGATCGTTGTGGTTCGTGCCGACGATGGTCGCCGGAAGACCCTGGCAGGTGGCGGCCGCTGCAACGCCCGCGTTCGCGAGAAGCGCGCCTCCGGCGAGGGCGACGACGAGCAAGGTGCGCATGCACGCAGCGTAGGACTACCCACCCGATGCGCTATCCACCGAACGGGTCACGCGGGCAGCCGCAGCGTGAAACGCGTGCCGCGCCCCACCTCGCTCCAGACCTCGATGTCACCCCCCAAAAGACGCGCGTTCTCCAGCGCGATCGCGAGCCCGAGACCGCTTCCCGGGCCGGCGCGCGCGGTGTCCGCCTTGTAGAAACGGTCGAAGACGTGCGGGAGGCGGTCGGGCGGGATCCCGGGCCCGCGGTCCGTGACCTCGAGGAACGCGCCGACCCCGTCGCGGCCCACGCTGGCGGTGACGTCGCGGCCCCCGTGCTCGAGCGCGTTGCCGATGAGGTTCGACGCGATTCGCTCCAGGCGGCGATGGTCCGACTGGAGCACGACCTCGTCGCCGTCGACGCTCACCCGGTCATCCCAGGCGCGCGAGCGCACCGCTGCGCGGACGAGCGAGGCCAGGTCGACCCGCTCGGCCCGCACCTTCGCCTCGCCCGCATCCAGTCGCGAGATCTCCATGAGGTCCTCCACGAGGTCGCGGAGCCGCGCCACGTCGTTCACGAGGAGCTCGGCCGGCCGGCGGGCCTCGGGCGGCATGCGGTCGAGGTGCTCGCTCAGGAGCGATGCCTCGGCGACCAGGGCCGTGAGCGGGGTGCGGAGCTCGTGCGAGACGTCGGAGGTGAAGCGCCGTTCGCGCGCCTGCGACTCGGAAAGCGCGCGGATCTTGGCCTCGAGCGCCTCCGCCATCTCGTTGAACGACGCCGCCCAGACGCCGAACTCGTCTCCGGATTCGACCGGCAGGCGCGTCTCGAGCAGCCCTTCGGCCAGGGAGTGGGCCGCCTGGCTCGCCCGCCCGACCGGTGCGAGGATCCGCCGCGCCAGGAGCGCGCCGACGAGGGCGCCGAGCAGCGTGACCACTCCCAGCGCGACAAGGAGGACGTTGCGGAGCTGAGCGAGCTCGTCCCAGAGCCGCTCCTCCGAGTAGAAGTAGTAGAGCTCGGTGTCGGCCTTCTTCACCTGGCCGCCGACGATGAGGTAGGGAGTGCTCGCGACCGTGACGCGCTCGTAGCCGAGCTTGCCGGAGGAGACGAGCTCGCGCAGTGGGGCCGGCACCTCCTGGATGCTCAGGGAAACGCTCGACGAGAACCGGCGCGGCCCGGCGGCGCCGACGGTCTCGAACCCGCCGCGGCGCTCGTAGGCGGCGAGGAGCTGCTCGATCTCTTGCGCGCTCGGGTTCGGTGTCAGCGTCTCGTTGGCGAGCACGAGGTTGAAGCGGCTCTGCTCCACCGACCGGTCGACCGAGTCCGAGAGCCTCGCCTCGCGGACGATGGCGTACGAGGCGACCGCGAGCGCGGCCGCCGAGAGGCCCGCGACGAGCAGGAACGCGATCGTGAGACGCCGTCGCAGGGATCCGGGCCGGATCGCGGGTCGGTCCGGCACCGCCTACTCCACGTCGAAGCGGTAGCCGACTCCTCGCACCGTCTTCACGTGCTTCGGCTCCTTCGGGTCGTCCTCGACCTTCGCGCGCAGGCGCTGGACGGCCACGTCCACGAGGCGGGAGTCGCCGAGATACTCGTAGTTCCAGACGCGTTCGAGGAGGAGCTCACGCGTGAACACCTGTCCCGGTCGCCGTGCGAGCTCGAACAGCAGCCTGAACTCGGTCGCGGTCAGATTGATCTCCTCACCATTCCTCCGCGCGACGAAGGCCGCCGGATCGATCTCGAGATCTCCCCGACTGAGCACCGGGTCCTCCGGGACCGCCGAGGCGCGCCGAAGCGCCGCCCTGGCGCGTGCGACGAGCTCGGGGAGCTCGAAGGGCTTCGTAACGTAGTCGTCGGCGCCCAGCTCGAGGCCGACGACGACGTCCACGGTGTCGCTCTTGGCCGAGAGCATGATGATTGGGACGCGGCTCTCGGCCCGGATCTGGCGGCAGACCTCGTACCCGTCGAGCTCGGGGAGCATGATGTCGAGGACGACGAGGTCGAAGCGCTGGTTTCGAAACTGGACCAGGCCGTCGCGACCATCGCCTGACGTCGTGACCCGGAAGCCGGCCTGGGTGAGCCCGAGCCCGGCCACCTCTCGGATCGAGGCATCGTCCTCGACGAGGAGAACGCGTTCGTCCATGCCGTCATCCTGACGTACGTAAGGGTCGGATTCGCTTTCGAAACGCTTGGTAGCCTTGCCTGGTGGCCGTTTCGCGCGAAGAAGTCCTGAAGGCGCTCGAGGGCGTCATCGACCCCGAGCTCGGCCGCTCGGTCGTCGAGCTCGACATGGTGCGCGACGTCGAGATCGACGGCGGGCGCGTGGACGTCACCATCGCGCTGACCGTGCCCGGCTGCCCGCTCCGCGCGAGCTTCGAGGAGCAGGTGCAGAACGCGCTGGCTCCCCTGGACGGTGTCGAGTCGATCGGGCTCGCCTTCGACGTCATGAGCCCCGAGGAGAAGACCGCGCTGACCGATCGCTTGCGCGGAGGGGTCTCGGAACGCTCGCCCGGGATCTCGGTGGGCGCGTCGACGCGCGTGATCGCGGTCGCGAGCGGGAAGGGCGGCGTAGGCAAGTCGTCCCTGACGGCGAACCTGGCCGCGGCGTTCGCGGGCCTCGGGCACAAGACGGGCGTCCTCGACGCCGACGTCTACGGCTACTCGATCCCGACCATGCTTGGGATCAACCAGCGCCCGATCGCTGTCGACAAGATGATCGTCCCGCCGGTGAAGGGCGATTTGAAAGTGATGTCCATCGGCTTCTTCCTCGACGAGAACACGCCGATCATGTGGCGCGGCCCGATGCTGCACCGCGCGCTCGAGCAGTTCTTGTCGGACGTGCACTGGGGAGACCTCGACACTCTTGTGGTCGACATGCCGCCGGGTACCGGGGATGTCGCCATCTCGCTCGGCCAGCTTCTGCCGCGCGCCGAGGCGGTCGTCGTCACGACGCCGCATCGCGCAGCGCAGCAGGTCGCCGTCCGCGCGGCCCAGATGGCGCGGAAGACGAACATGCGCCTCTTGGGAGTCGTCGAGAACATGTCGTATCTCGCCGGCTCCGGTGAGGAGCTCTTCGGCTCGGGCGGAGGCGAGGCGCTCTCCCGCGAGGTCGAGGCGCCCTTGCTCGGGCGGATCCCGTTCGATCCTCGGCTCGGCGCCCGGTCGGACGAGGGCGAGGCCATCGTCGAGACCGATCCCGACACCGAGGTCTCGCAGGCGATCGCGGCACTTGCCCAGGCGATCGCGTCCACGAAGCGCGAGCAGGGAGTGGGCATCGTGAAGCCTCTTCCGCTCGTCTCGGCCTGAACGCCTACGACCGGCTGCGAGGGCTCGGCTTCTCGGAGGCCGACGCGCGAGCGCTCGCGGACCACTTCGAGGAGGCCGACCGTAGGAATCGTCCCGGGCACGGCGCCTTACGGCTCGACTGGCTCGCCGAGCTGCCCGACCTCGACCCTGCCGCGAGGCCGCAGCGCGTCGTTCTCGAGCATGGCTACGAGCGCTGGGAGGGAAACGGCGCGCTCGGCTACCTCGTGCTGGCGCGCATCGTCGAGTCGCAGCTCTTCGACCCGCCCGCCCGCGCTCGCCTCGTCGTCGCCTCGCGCTGCTTCCCGACCGGCTACCTCGGCTACTGGGTGCGCAAGCTCGCCGAGAACGGTCTCGTCGCCGCGCTGAGCGCCACGTCTCCCCCTCGACTCGCGCACCCGGACGGGGGCGAGTCGCTGGCAGGGACGAACCCGCTCGCGATCGCGGTGCCGAGCTCCGACGGCCGGCCGCTGGTCGCGGACGTGTCCATGGGGAAGGTGACCTACGGCGACGTGCTCACGGGCGCGGCCCCGCCTGAGGAGCTCGTCCCGTTCGGCGGAGAACAGGCGCACAAGGCCTTCGCGCTCGCGGTCGGCCTGCACATGCTCGTCTCGTCCCTCGCCGGCGAGGAGCACGGGGCGGTCATGCTCGTCGCGCGGCCGGAGCACGACCCGGTCCCCGGCCTACGCGCCCGGGCCGCAGGCGTCAGACTGCCCGGCGATGGCTAGCGAGCTCGGCCCGATCCTCGAAGCGCTCTACCGGGGCCAGCGCGACGAGGCCCGGAAGCTCGCGGACGAGGCCGAGTCGCTGAATGTGTTCGAGGCTGCCGCGCTGGGGGACGCCGCGCGGCTCGAGGAACTCCTAGGCAGCGAAGCCGCGCTCGCGCGCGCCTGGAGCCCGGACGGCTTCACCGCCCTCCACTACGCCGCCTTCTTCGGCTCTCCCGAGGCCGTGCGCGCCCTGGTCGCCGCGGAGGCCGATCTCGAGGCCAGGGCCACCAATGAAGAGTTCGCGCCAGAGGCCACGCCTCTTCACAGCGCCGTGGCCGCCGGGCGGATGGACAACGCGGAGGCGCTTCTCGAGGCGGGTGCGGATCCGAACGCGCGCCAGCACGGCGGCTTCACTCCGCTCATGGAGGCCGAGCACCGCGGCGATCTCGATCTCGCCGAGATGCTGATTCGCTACGGCGCCTATGCGGGTGGAGGAGCCTAAAACTTGCGCAGCTCGGCGAGGACGACCGGGTCGATGCGGTCGATCCCCTTGACCCGCTCCTCGAGGTTCTCCGTGCCGGCCCAGGCGAGGAAGGCGTGCTCGAGGTCCTCGCTCCCGTAGCCAAGCGCGTCGAGGCGCTCGCGCACCTCGAGCGCGATCTGCTCGTCCACCTCTAGCCAGTCCTCATCGGGGGTCTCGCCGAAGAGGAGGTCGTGCATCGCGTAGATACGGCGTAGCTCCTCGATCGGAGTGGGGTGGTCGTCCACGCGCAGGTCGGCGACCGCGTCGGTCGTGCCCATGTAACCGCCGTCCTTGCGGACGACCAGAAGCGCGGCCGATTGCTGCCCGCGGCGGTCGCCTCCAGCGGCCTGGGCTGCGACGAGTGCGTCGAGCAGGCGCTCGGCGAGCGGCCTTCCGACGGTCTCCTCGAAGGTCCGGCCCAGAGCGGTGACCGTCTCCTCGGAGACGAGGATGTTGCCCTGCGCCGCGTAGCCCTCTCCCACTATGCCTCCCGCCCAGTCGAGGCAGCCGTCGCCGGTGTACGTGGCAGCCCGTCCCTGTGCGTCGACGACGCCGAGCTGGCGGTCGGCGCGGCCCTCGTCTGCCTCGGTCAGCCGCTGCACCACCTCCTCGGCCGAGAGGCCCTGGCGCAGGAGCGCTAGCCCGTCTGGCCCGTAGCGCATGTTCGCGAGCGCCTGGGTGGCGATCGCTCCGACGTGCGGCTCCGCGGCCGGGACGCCGGCCCCCACAGCGAGGAATTTGGACTGCACCG
>DATEOR010000095.1:0-30655 GCA_035273885.1 Gaiellaceae bacterium | reverse complement strand
ATGAACGAGAGACCCGTCGGCTCCTTGCTGAACGCGAATGTCGTGCCGGTCCCGACCCCGGACCCGGTTCGCGTCGCCGAGTACAGGTTCTTCCCCTGATAGATCGTCATCTCGTCGACCTCGGAGTCGCTGATCAGGAAGCGATCGGAGCTCGAGAAGTAGACGATCCCGGCGGGATCCGGAGCCGATGGCGTGAACTGCCAGGTCGGAATGATCTGGACGGTCGATGCCGTCACAGTCGGGATCGCCGCCGCCGCGCCACTGGCGAGGACCAGAGCCGCAGCGAGCGTGAAGAGCACGCACAATGCACGCCTTAACCGCGCGTGAAATTTGACTCGCTGCCGCGTCACGAGCAACCCCGTCCCATCAACGAAAAGGTCTCTCTCCCAGGTCAAACCGAAGTTGTGCCGAGTCTATGCTTTTCTCCCCGTTACTTCAACGGGCTCCCCGTTACTTCAACGGGAAGGTGACCGGTCAGCCAACCCGGTTTCGGAGCACGCCGATCCCCTCGACCTCGAGCTCGACCTCGTCGCCGGCCTCGAGCCAGCGGCCGTCGCCGTGCTCGAGGATGCACCCGGTCCCGACGGTGCCCGAGCCGAGCACGTCTCCCGGCACGAGCCGCGTGCTTGCGGCGGCATGCGCGGCAAGCTCCTCGAACGGCCAGTGGATGTCGCCGAGGTTCCCGCGTGAGCGCTCCTCGCCGTTGACGCGGGCGGTCATCTCGAGCCGGAGATCGCCCAGCTCATCCGGAGTGACGAGCACCGGCCCGAGCGAGGTCGCGAAGTCCTTCCCCTTCGCCGGGCCGAGCCCGACGGTCATCTCCGCGCGCTGGAGGTCACGCGCCGACCAGTCGTTCAGAACCGTGAACCCGGCGATCGTGCCCTCCGCTCCGATCACGGCAGCGACCTCGAGCTCGTAGTCCCAGGCGGAGCTCGTCACCGGGAACGCGATGTCGTCGTCGGGACCGAAGATCGCCGCCGGGTTGGAGAAGTAAAAGACCGGCTGGCCGTACCACTCCGGCGGCACCTCGAGCCCCCGCGACGCCCGGGCGGTCGCGACGTGCTGCTCGAAGGCGTAGAAGTCGCGGACGGACGGTGGCTGCGGGATCGGCGCGCGCAGCCGAACGTCGGCAAGCGCGTGCTCGGCGACGTCCTCTCCCCCGGACCCGAGCCACTCGGCCAGCGAGGTCGCACCGAGCTCGACCACGCGGTCGCCCTCGACCCTCCCCGGCGCGAAACGTCCTTCTCTTTCGAAGGTGCACAAACGCATGCGACCCGAGTATCACCCGGGCCGCATGCGTTCCACCAGCGAAGCGACTACTTGAACCGGTAGACGATTCGCCCGCGGTCGAGGTCGTAGGGAGAGAGCTCCACTTTCACTCGGTCGCCCAGGAAGATGCGGATGCGATAGCGGCGCATCTTCCCGGCCGTGTAACCGAGGGTCTCGTGGCCGTTGTCGAGGAGGATGCGGAACATGCGGTTCCGCAGGGCCTCCACGACCTCGCCCTCCATCTCGATCTTTTCTTCCTTGGGCGGGATGTCGCCCTCCTTCGCTACTGGACCGGGGCGACGTTCGTCGCCTCAGGCCCCTTCTGGCCCTCGCGGGCCTCGTACTCGACCTTCGCGCCCTCGGTGAGGGACTTGAAGCCGTCGCCGGCGATGTTCGAGTGGTGGACGAAGAGATCCTTGTCTCCCTCGTCCGGGCTGATGAAGCCATAGCCCTTCGAATCGTTGAACCACTTGACGGTTCCGGTTGCCATAAAAAACACCTCCTTACCCTTGTGCTCGAACGGGTAAGAAGGTGTGAACCTCCGGTACTCGCCCTGGTTTTCACTTCAGAGTGTAGCTGCTGTTACAGATTTCCTCGCAGAGCCTGCTCGCGCTCGATCGCCTCGAAGAGCGCCTTGAAGTTCCCGTCGCCGAATCCACGCGCCCCGTGGCGCTCGATCACCTCGAAGAAAAGCGTCGGCCGGTCCTGTGCCGTCTTCGTGAAGATCTGCAGCAAATAACCGTCCTCGTCTCGATCGACGAGGATCTTGTGCTCGCGGAGCTCGGCGTAGTCCTCCTCGATCTCCCCCACCCGGTCGGGCGCCTCCTCGTAGTACGTGTCGGGGGTGTCGAGGAAGAGGATCCCTCGGCCCTTCAGGTCCTCCACGGTGGCGACGATGTCGCTCGACGCGAGCGCGATGTGCTGCGCGCCGGCCCCGTTGTAGAACTCGATGTACTCATCGATCTGGCTCTTGCGCTTGCCCTCGGCCGGCTCGTTGATCGGGAACTTGATCTTCCCCTCTCCGTCCGACATGACCTTGGACATGAGCGCCGAGTACTCCGTCTGGATCTGGTCGTCGCCGAAGTGGAGGATGTTCGTCATCCCGAAGACGCGCTCGTAGAACTCGACCCAGTCGTCCATGCGGCCGAGCTCGACATTGCCGACGATGTGGTCGATGTTTTCGAGCCCCGCATCGCCTCCGGCCTGGCCGTTCGCCGAGACCGACACGAAGCCGGGGAGGAAGGCGCCCTCGTAGTGGGAGCGCCCGACGAAGGTGTGGATGGTGTCGCCGTAGGTGGCGATCGCTGCGAGCTCGACAGAGCCGTGATCGTCCTCGAAGGTCGTCGGCTCGCGAACACCCCGGGCTCCGCGCTGCACCGCCTGATGGTAGGCCTCGGTCGCGTCGGGGACCGTCAGGGCGATGTCGCGAACTCCGTCGCCGTGGCGCATGTGGTGCCGGGTGATCTCGTGGTCCTCGCGCAGAGCTGTCGTCAGGACGAGGCGGATCTCGCCCTGCTCGAGCACGTAGGAGGCGCGGTCCCGCACGCCTGTCTCGGGCCCCGCGTAGGCCGTTCGCGTGAAGCCGAGCGCGCGCTCGTAGAAATACGCCGACTGCTTTGCGTTCCCGACCCAGAGCTCGACGTGATCCCACCCGAGCAGCGGCATGAAGTCCTGCACGGGATCTCAGTTTAGTCCTGGCTCGGAGCCGGTGCCCTGGTGTTCCGGGCGAGCAGGATCCCGGCTCCGATGACGAGGCCGCCCGCGACCTGGAGCGAGCCCATCTCTTCCGAAAGGACGACGAGGGCGAAGAACGCGCCGAGGAACGGCTGCAGGTTCGCGTACAGCGAGGCGCGGGCCGCCCCCACCTTGTCGATGGCCGTGAACCACATGATGTTCGTGAAGACGAGGCTGAAGAAGAGGCTGTAGACGAAGCACGCCCAGGCGAGCCCCGAGAGCGCGTCCCAGTCCTGCTCCCCGATCTGCACGATCGCCGTGAGAAGGAGCGGCACTGAGCCGACGAGCCCCATGAACGCGCTGATCCGGTAGGGCGAGTAACGGCGCATCAGCGGGCCCATCGCCGCCGAGTAGAGCGCCCATGTCGCCGAGGCGGCGAGCCCGAGCAGCACGCCGCCGAGATCCCCCGAGAGCCCGCTCGATGCGCCCGCGGCCACGAGCGCCACTCCTGAGAACGAGATCACGGTCGCGACCCAGTGGCGAAGGCGCAGGTGCTCGAGGCGGAAAGCCCAGGAGATCAGCGCGACGAAGATCGGAAGCGTCCCGAACATGAGGGCGACCGTGGCGGCCGTCGTCAGCTTCACGGCGAAAACGAACGAGAGCTGGTTGAGCCAGATCCCCGACAGCGCAGCGCCGGTCATGAACGCGACGTCGCGCCGGCGGACGGCCAGGCTCCCCTCGCGCGCGTAGGTGTAGCCCGAGAAGAGGAGCGCCCCGATCGCGAAGCGCACCGAGGAGTACGCGAGCGGCTGCCAGCCGTGCGTGAGTGCGTACTTGACCACGGTGAAGTTGAAGCTCCAGAAGAGCACCGTGACGAGCAGCAGCACGTCGGGCGGAACGCGGTGGCGCACGGCGGCACCCTAGATCGACGCTTCAGGACACGGCCGAAAGAGCGAATTGAAAATCGCCGCCCGTCCCGTCATCCTGTCTGGAGGTCGCGCCCGCCGACCACACAGCGACACGAGGAGCCTTCGGTGACGGCGCGCATGACCATTCCGCTTTGCCTTTTCTTCGCCCTGGCGGCGACCGCATGTGGTTCCGCGCGGACGGAGCGCGGAGACCAACAGCCGACCCCGCGGCCCCCGGCCGTCTACACGGTCGGGCGCACGTTGCTCGGCCTCCCCCGCCACGATCGCGTGACGCTTGCCGCTCCCCCCGTCACTCCTCTCGCGGGCTGGCTGACGCCGGTCGCGGTCCCCTCGCCTGACGGACGCTACGTCGCCTACAACGCCTGGCGCGAGCTCCGCGAGGACGACCCCGCGCTCTCCTGGGAGGACCAGGGCATCTCTCCCGGCGATCCACTCGCCCAGCCCTCGATCCGCCTCCACGACCTCGACACGGGCTCTGATTCCGTCTACGCCTCCGGAGCTTTCTCGCTGGCCTGGCGCGGCGATGGGGCGGTCGCCTACTTCAAGGGCGCCGGCCGCGACTACCGCGCGGGAGTCCGCTTCGTCGGCGATGTGTTCGTGCGCGACTCGGTGAACGGCCCAGCCCGGCGCTGGACGCAAAAGACCGACCGCTACGTCGTCGCGGGGTGGGCCGGACCGACTTTGCTCGTCTACCGCATGCGCGCCGGCGAGGCACTCGACGTCCTGGCATTCGACGGGCCCGGGAAGCGGCGGGTGCTCGCCTCGGACGCCGGTCTCGTCGCGATCAGCCCCGACAGCACGGACGTCCTCGTCGAGCACGGGCCCGAGACCGGCCCACCCCGGCTCGAGCTTCTCGCCGTGTCGAACGGCATGAAGCTCGCCTCGCTCGACCTGACGACGGTCGACCCCTCGGTGGGCGTGGTCGGCTATTCGGGAGACTGGCAGGGCAGCTTCGTCGCCGCGCCGTCCGCGGCCGGCGTCGCCGTCTTCCGCGTTGCCGGCGGGCGCATCGAGCTCGCCCAGACGATGCGTGCGCCCGCCGGCCAGGGCGTCGCCGAGCCCCGCTTCGTCGGTGCGAGCCGAATCACCGGCTGGACAAGCTCCGCGGGAGGCGCCTTCGTCGACTGCGACCGCCTCTCCGGCCGCTGCGCCCGCGCGGTCCCGCTCCCGGCTGCCCGTGGCACCCAGGGTTTCCCGGCCTGGCGCCGACCCGTCTACAACCCGAGCCGCCCGCAGGAAGGAGAAGCATGAGATGCGAATCGCCCTCTTCGCTGCGCTCGTCCTCTGCTGGACCGTGGGCCCGGCCTCGGCAGCCAACGGCTGGTGGACCTTTGACCGCAACACGAACCTGAACTCGACGCTGAGTTGGAAGTGGACGTACCCGCCGAGCCCGGCCGAGTACACCCGCAGCTGGCGCGGCGGCTCTGGGACCACGATGGACGAATGCGAGATCGGCCGAGGCTGGCTCCCGTCCGGCTGGTACGCACAGAAGGGCCACTGGGACCACTACGACGGCTCCAAGGTCAAGGGCCGCGTGTGGTGGGTCCAGGACAAGACCTGCAGGGACGGATCGACCCGGCGTACCGAGCTCTTCATCCACAGCGAGGAGACTTCGGCCAACGGCCAGTCCTGCTCGTCGGCCTACGACGACCCCTTCTGCTGGGAGCGCGAGGCCGACTACTACTCGAACGGCTGCATCAAGCTGGCGCGACCGAGCCCGGTGGCGAGCTTCCCCAACGACCTCGGGGCGGCGCACGCGACGTACCACGACTACGGAGGGAAGGCCGCGCACGGGCCCTACAACACGGCCGATGCGAACGAGCTCTACGTCTACTCGTAGGCGGTGCGCGAACGGATAGAGTCGCGCGCGTGGCGGAGCCCACGAACGACGACATCGACGCCCTGGTCGGCGCCGCAACACCGCATTTTGCGATGCAGATCCGGGCGCGCGTCCGCGCCCTGGTCCGCGACCTGCCCGAGGGCCATCCGGTGCGCGGCTACGGCGAGGAGCAGATCGCGCTCCTGGAGCGCCTGGCGTTTGCGAGCTCGAAGGCGGCGGAAGGGCCGCTCGAGCCGCCGACAAGGCTCGGCTGGGAAGAGCTGCCGAGCCACGCCCCGGCCACGGACCCGCTCCCGCCGAAGTCATGACCTTCGAGGGCAAGTCCGTTCTCGTCACGGGCGGCTCGCGCGGGATCGGCAGAGCGATCTCGCTCCGATTTGCCCAGCGGGGAGCCAAGAAGGTGGCGGTCAGCTACCTGCGCAACGACAAGGCAGCCGAGGAGACCGCGGACGAGATACGCCAGCTCGGCGCCGAGCCCCTCCTCCTGCGTGGAAATCTCGGCGACCCCGACAAGACGAAGACGCTTCTCGAGGAGGCCGGCCCGCTCGACGTGATCGTGTCGAACGCGGCGACGGGCGTGATCCGTCCGTTCCAGGAGCTCGACGAGAAGCATTGGGACTGGACGCTCAACGCGAACGCCCGCGCCCTCTTCACGATCGCCCGCGAGGCCGCGCCCACGATGCCTGCGGGAAGCTCGATCGTCGCCATCTCGAGCCTGGGCGCGGACCGCGTGCTCGAAAACTACGTCCTCGTCGGCGTCTCGAAGGCGACGCTCGAGGCGCTCGTCCGCTACCTCGCCGTGGAGCTCGCTCCGCAGGACATCCGCGTGAACGCGGTCTCGGCCGGCCTTGTCGAGACGGGGGCACTGGACTACTTTCCGAACCGCGAGGAGATGCTCCGGTTCTACCGCGAGCGCACTCCGGCCGGCCGCCTCGTCGAGCCGGAGGACGTGGCGGATGCGGTCTGCTTCCTCGCCTCGCCGGCGGCAGCGATGGTCCGCGGCCAGACGCTGATCGTCGACGGCGGCTACTCGAACCTGGCCTGAGAGGCCCTAGAACCACCCTTTCGGGGGACGGGCGCCTCCTCTCGGCCGATATAGTTACGTTACGTAACGAAATGAATGACCGCTCCGTCTATCCACTCGGCAAGCGCCGCACGCTGATCGTCTTCTTCGGGCTCATGCTCGGGATGCTTCTCGCCGCGCTGGACCAGACCATCGTCTCGACCGCCCTCCCCAGCATCACGCAGGATCTCGGTGGCTTCGAGCACTACTCGTGGGTCTTCTCGGCTTACATGCTCGGAGCGACCGTGACCGTGCCGCTCTACGGGAAGCTCTCCGACATCTACGGGCGGCGGCCATTCTTTCTCCTCGGGATCAGCCTCTTCTCCGTTGGCTCCATCATCTGCGGGCTCTCGGCGTCCATGGGAATGCTCATCGCCGGCCGCGCGATCCAGGGCCTCGGAGCCGGGGGGCTCATTCCACTCGCGGTGGCGGCGATCGGAGACATCATCCCGCCGCGCCTGCGCGGCAAGTGGCAGGGGGTCACGGGCGTGGTCTTCGCCGCGTCCTCCGTTCTCGGCCCGGCCGTCGGCGGCTGGCTGACCGACAACGCCTCCTGGCGCTGGTGCTTCTTCGTCAACCTGCCACTCGCGGGGCTCGCGCTTGCCGTGGTCTGGTTCGGCTTCGTCCGCCGGCCCGCGGCGGAGAAGCACACGATCGACTACGTCGGCGCGATCCTGCTCACGACGGGCGCCGCCGCCGGACTCCTCGCTGCGGTTTGGGGCGGCACAGAGTACCCGTGGAGCTCGCCGATCATCATCGGCCTCTTCTTCGCAGCAATCGTGCTCTCGACCGCCTTCGTCCTCTGGGAGCGGCGCACCGAAGAGCCGATCCTCCCCCTCGAGCTCTTCGAGGGACGGACGTTCTCGGCCGCGACGGTCGCGTCTTTCTCCGTCGGAGCCGCGATGTTCGGCGCGATCATCTACGTGCCGCTCTTCGTCCAGCGCGTGCTCGGCGAGAGCGCGAGCTCCTCCGGAGTCGTGCTCACCCCGCTCATGCTCGGGATCATCACGACGAGCATCCTCGCCGGGCAGATCGTCTCCCGGACGGGCCACTACCGGCCCGTGCTCATGACCGGCCCGCCGCTCCTGGCCCTCGGCTTCCTGCTCCTCACACAAATCGGCGTCGGGACCTCCCAGCTGACGATCACGCGCGACGTCGTCATCGTCGGCTTCGGCGTCGGCCTGATGATGCAGACTCTTACCGTGGCCGTGCAGAACTCCGTCGGCCGCCGCCGAATCGGCGTCGCCACGGCATCCGTACAGTTCTTCCGCACCGTCGGCGCGATGGCCGGCGTAAGCGTCATGGGCGCGATCGTGACCTCGCGACTGGGCGGGCTCGACACCGGCCGACTTTCCCGGGCGGACCTGGCCGGCGCGCTCCACCCCGTCTTCGTCTTGGCCATCGGGCTTGCCGCGATTGCACTGGCCGCTGTTCTCTTCGTCCCGCACATCGAGCTCCGCAAGACGATGGAGGACACCGCGACGAATCCCGAGCTCCTGCGTGAGGCGGCATGAAGGAGCGCAACCTCGAGCGGATGGCCGACGGCCTCATCCATCTCCGCACCGAGCTGCAGCGCCGCAGAGAGCCGGGTGACGCCACGACCCACGAGCTGACCACGTCTCAGGCGCTGGCGCTTCGCCTCGTCATCTTCGAGGGGCCGCAGCGCGTCGGGTCGCTGGCCAAGCACCTCGGCGTCACGATGGCGACCGCAAGCCGGACGGTCGACGCGCTCGTCGCGGCCGACCTCGTGCGCCGCGAGCCGGATCCACAGGACGCGCGGGCCGTTCGCGTGGTCCTCACCGCCCGCGGCCGTCGCGAGCACAAGGTGCGGTACGAGCGGTTCCTCCGTGCACTCGAACGCCTGTCCGATGATCTCTCCGAGGTCGAGCGCCGCCAACTCGCCGACGCGCTCGAGACCCTCGGGCGCCTGTTCGCCGAGCCCGAGGCTCAGGCTCGCGCGTCGAGCGGCCGGCCGAAGTCGTAGACGTCAACGCCCTCGGTTCGCTTCAGGTAGCCGACGGTCCAATACGTCAGCGGTGTGGCCAGGGTCTCCCAGCCGACCTTGATGAGCCACGTGGTGACGATCGGGTTGGCGAGGCTCGCTCCCGTTCCGGCAAAGGCAATCGTCACGAAGATCAACGAGTCGAGCCCCTCGCCGACGATCGTCGAGCCAATCGTCCGGGTCCAGAGCCAGCGCCCACGCGTGGCGCCTTTCATCCAGGCAAGGACGTAGGCGTTTGCGAGCTCGCCGACGATGTACGCAGCAAGCGACGCGACGAACAGACGCCAGGTCGTGCCAAGGACCTGGTCATAGGCGGCCTCGTTCTCCTGCCAGAAGTCCGCGGCCGGCAGATGGATCGCCGCCTGGATCGCGCCGAGCGCCAGCAGATTGCAAGCGAACCCGAGCCAGATCACCCGCCGCGCGGCGCGGATCCCGTACACCTCGGTGAGCACGTCACCGAGGACGTACGCGAGCGGGAAGATGACGAGCCCGGCCGGGAAGACGCGGCCCGAGATCTCCACCAGCTTGACGGCGATGATGTTGGAGACGACGAGCGCCGTGACGAAGAAGCCCGCCACGACCACGAAGCGCCAGGAGTACCTCATCCGATCAACTCCAGCGCTTCGTCGATCTCCTGGTCGGTGATCGTGAGCGGTGGCGTCGCGCTCATGTAGCGGCCGTCCTCGCCTGCGGGGATCACGATCACGCCCCGCTCCCAGGCGGCGAATGCGTCTCCTTCCTTCGCGCGCAGGAGCCCCGCCCCGTGCCAGCCCGCCGCCTCGAAGCGCTCGCCCGCCGCAACGACGCGTTCGAAGAGCGCGGGAACGCGGTCGAGCACGACCAGGGCGGCGGCGGCGGCGAGGGGGTTGCCGATGTGCGTGTGCGTGTAGACGTCTTCCGCGCCGAGATTCCAGGCGCTCCGGAGCTCAGCGCCCATGAGGCACGCGGAGATCGGGAGGCCGCCGCCGAGCGCTTTCCCGCACGTGACGATGTCGGCAAGGTCGCCGCTCCGCCAGAGCACGCCGGTCCGTCCGAGCCCGGTATAGATCTCGTCGGCGACGAGGAGCGCGCCGGTCTCGTCGCAGCGCTCGCGCAGGCGTTCGAGGAAGCCATCCGGAGGCACGTGGGCTCCCGCCCGGCCCTGGACAGGCTCGACGATGACGCAGGCCGTGTCGGCGGGAAGCGGACCGGGATCCTCCCCGTATGGCCGCCGATGAACCGGCCCGGGAAGCCAAGGCGCGAAGGGACTTCGGAACTGCTCGAATCCCGTGGCGGCGAGCGCGAGGAGACCGGTGCCGTGGTATGCGCCCGAGAACGCGACGATGCCCGGGCGTCCGGTGACGAGCAACGCGGTCCGTAGCGCGATCTCGACCGCATCTTCGCCCGTGACCCCGAGCATCACCTCGCCATCGGACCCGCGGAGGCGCGCGCGAAGCTCCGCTGCCACGTTCGCCTCGGCAAGATCGCCAAGCGCATGGACGCAGCGGTCGGCCTGCGCTCCGACCGCTGCCATGACCTCGGGATTCCGGTGGCCAAGCGCGGCCACGCCGAAGCCCCCGGAGAGGTCGATGTAGTTCCGCCCCTCGGTGTCGACTACGCGACAGCCCTCTGCCTCCGCCCAGATCACGGGCGCAATCTCTTCAGCGTGTCGAGCGCGACGTAGCCGGCGAGCTTCGGGTTCTCCTGGAGCCGCCTGATCGAGTACTCGTACCAGCGGCGCCCAAACGGGACGTAGATGCGCAGCCGGTGTCCCTCGCGGACGAGCTCGTCGCCGAGCTCCGGGCGCACGCCGAGGAGCATCTGAAACTCGTAGTCCTCCCTGCCCAGACCGCGCCGCTCGATGAGGGTGAGTGCCTCGCCGATCAGCCAGTCGTCGTGTGTGGCGATCCCGACATAGGAGCCGCGTTCGAACAGCGCCTCGAGCGCGTCAAGGAAGTTGAGGCGGATGGTCTCGTCCTCCTGGTAGGCGATGTCCGGCGGCTCGACGTAGATCCCCTTGCATATGCGCGCATTGGGCCGCAGATCGGCGAGTGCCTCGATGTCGGTCAAAGTCCGCTTCAGCGCCGCCTGGAGAACGACCCCGACGTTGTCATGCCCTTCGTCCCTGAGCTCGCGGTAGAGGGCGAGTGTCTCGGAGGTGGTCGAGGAGTCCTCCATGTCGATGCGGACGAAGTTGCCGAACCGCGCGGCCTCCTCGACGACCGCGGCTAGATCCGTCCGGCAGAGACCGCGGTCGAGCTTGAGGCCGAGCGCCGTCAGCTTGACGCTCACGTTCGAGCGCAGGCCGTCCTCCTCGATCGTCTCGAGAGCGCGCCGATAGGCATCGCGCAGGCCGGTTGCCTCCTCGCGGAGCGTGACTTCCTCGCCGAGCACATCGAGGGTCGCTTCCTTCCCATGCGCATTCAGCTCGCGGACCACGTCGCAGGCTTCTGTGAGCGTCGTCCCGGCGATGTAACGCCTCGAGAGGCGCTTGACGACGGGCCGCGGCACTGCGGGAAGCGCTCGGACGATCGCGCGGTCGAGGATGGTCACGGGGCGGCGATTCTAATCCGGCACATTCGGGGCGCCACGCGAGCGTCGGCGAGCGTTACGCTCGAAAGCGGGTGGAGGCACGGGGTGGCCCCATCACTGGTGGCTCTTTGCGCCCGAAAAAGCGGTCAATAAACCCAATCCGACGAGGACACCGCCCGTCGCGTATCGCTCCCCCCGGGCAAAGCCCGACCGGCCGCGCAGCCACCCCGCCGCCGAGCCCGCGGCCAGCGCATACATCCCGTCGCTCACGGTCGCGAGCAGGATGAAGACCAGCCCGAGTGTCGCGATCTGCAGCGCGACGGACCCCGCATCGACGTCGACGAACTGGGGCAGGAACGAAAAGAAGAAGAGCGCGGTCTTCGGGTTGAGGACGTTGATCACGATCCCCTGCGCGAACAGCCGCCGAAGGCTCTTCTCGGGGCGCGTGCCGGGAACCTCTTCTGACTCCTCCCTGCCGAGAATGCGCCGCAGGCCGAGGAAGATCAAGTAGGCCGCACCCGCGTACTTGACGACGTTGAACGCGACGGCCGAGCGGACGAGCAGCGCCGAGAGACCGGCGGCCGCAGCTGCGACGTGGACCAGTCCTCCGACCTGGATCCCGAGCATCGAGACGATGCCCGCGAGCCGTCCGCGACTGATGCTCTGCGCGACGATGTAGAGGACGGCCGGCCCGGGAATGACCAGCAGCACGAGCGCGGCGACGACGAAGACCGCGAGCGCCCCGGGATCCGGAAGCATCAGCTCGACTCGCGCATGAAGCCTTGCCGCGCAGCCGAGACGAGTGCGACAGCCTCGGGGAAGAGCACGCGCATCGCGTCACGGAGGGCAATGGCCTGCTCGTCCGCCGAGCCGTTGACCTGGAAGCGCTTGAGCGCGGCTCCCGTGAGCTCGACAGCGGTGTTCAGGGTCAGCGTCGCGAATTGCTCTCGCTGCGTCTCCTGCATCGCCTCGGTCTGCCGCTCCGCGAACTCGCGCAGCCCACGCATGAGATCGTCCGGGTCACCCCCGAACGGAAATCCGAATCCGCCCTCCATCGGGCTCCTTTCGTCGATCACCCGTAATGTACGTCTCGATGTCCGAGAGCCGCTTCATCGGCGCCCTCAACGAGCAAATCGCCTATGAGCTCGCCGCCTCGAACCAGTACGTGGCGATCGCCGTGCATTTCGACTCCGAGACCTTGCAGCAGCTGGCGGCACACTTTTACCGCCAGGCACTCGAGGAGCGAAACCACGCGATGATGCTCGTGCAATACCTCCTCGACTCCGGCGAGCAGGTCCGGATCCCGGCGGTCTCCGAGCCGCAGAACGAGTTTTCGGACTCGGTCGGGCCGGTAGCCCTCGCCCTCCAGCAGGAGCGCACTGTAACCGAGCAGATCGTCCGCCTTGCCGCGCTGGCGCGCGAGGAGAACGATCTCGTCGGCGCGCAATTCATGGACTGGTTCCTCAAAGAGCAACGCGAGGAGGTGGCGAGCATGTCGGCACTCCTCGCCGTCGTCGAGCGCGCAGCGGACAACCTGCTCCTGGCCGAGGAGCACCTCTCGCGCAATCAGATCGGCGACGCAGGCGCCGACCCAACCGCGCCTGCGGCGGCGGGCGGGGCCCTCTAGCCGAACGTGGCCGTCATCCAGGCGACCACCGTCAGCGACGAGCTCGTCGCTGCCTTCGCCAGGCTCGTGCCACAGCTTTCGACGTCCGCCGAGCCTCCCTCCCGCGAGCAGCTCGAGGAGATCGTCGCGTCACCCGCGGCGACCGTGCTCGTGGCTCGCGACGACGCCGGCCAGATCATCGGCTCCTTGACGCTGGTGATCTTTCGGACGCCGACCGGGGCGCGCGCCTGGATCGAGGACGTCGTCGTGGACGAGTCCGCGCGGGGCCGGGGAGCGGGCGAAGCCCTCGTCGCAGAGGCCATTCGCCTCGCCTCGGAGTCCGGCGCGCGGACCGTCGATCTGACGTCGCGCCCCGCGCGCGAGTCGGCCAACAGGCTCTACGAGAAAATCGGCTTCCAGGCTCGCGAGACGAACGTCTACCGCTACGACCTGAGCTAGCCGAGCGGGCCCTTGTACGAGCGGATTACCTCCGCGGCGAGGCCGTCTGCCGCGGGCATGCCGCTTTTCATCGCCTCCGCGAAGGGCGAGCCCCCAACCTGGCCGAGCGTCTGCTCCAACCTCGCCGCGGCCAGCCCGATTGCGTCGAGATAGGCCACGTTCGCAAGACGTGGCGCCGGCCGAATCGTCTCCTGGAGCTCCGCGGCGGCGACTTCGGCCTCCTCGATCCCCTCCGGCTCGTCGGTGAGGCGCAGCTCGACCAGGCGGGCGCGAAGCTCGCCGATATCGCCGCCCCCTGCGCTCTCCTCCGCGAGCTCGCACATGGCCGCGATCGTGACCGCCTCGCGGACCAGAGCGCGATCCGCGACCGGTCGGTTCTGCGAATCGAGTGCGAGCCAGGACTGCTCTTCGCCGCTCCGGTAGGCGCAGAGGTAGACGCGCGCGCCGGCTCCCGGCTCAGTCGGGACGACGCCTTCGAGCTCCTCGCCATCGGCCGCGTGAGCCGACGCAGCCTCTGCCGCAGCGGCAATCTCCTCCTCGAGCCCCACAGCCCGCAACAATAGCCTCGTGACCGAGAGCCTCAGCGAGCGCAACCGGGCAGCCCAAGCGCTTTTCGCCCCTCTCGGCGAGACCTACGACCGCTACGCACGGCTGCTGTCCTTCGGACAGGACCCGCGCTGGCGCACGTTCCTCGTTGAGCGCATCGAGGCGGATCGCGACTCGAGGGTCCTCGACGTTGCCTGCGGGACCGCGGCGGTCTCACTCGAGTTGGTCCGGCAGTACGGCTGCCGCGTCGTCGGCGTCGACCAGAGCGCCGAGATGCTGGCCGCAGGCCGCGCTCGCGTCGACGCGGCTCGTCTCGGCGGGCGGATCGAGCTCAGGGAGGGTAGGGCCGAGGAGCTGCCCTTCGAGGACGCATCCTTCGATGCGCTCACGTTCACCTACCTCCTGCGCTACGTCGACGACCCCGCGGCGACGATGAGGGAGCTCGCCCGCGTCGTGCGACCCGGAGGCCGGGTGGCAATGCTCGACTTCTTCGTGCCGGCCGGAGTCGCCCGCCCCGCCTGGGAGCTTTACGTCCGCGTCGGGCTGCCGGTGCTCGGCCGCGCGATCTCGCCCGGTTGGGGCGAGGTGGGCAGCTTTCTCGGGCCGAGCATCCGCGGCTTCTGGGATCGCCATCCCGTGGAGGAGATCGTCGGCGCCTGGCGCGGTGCGGGCATCGGGGACGTCCAGGGCCGACGTCTCAGTCTCGGCGGCGGACTCGTCCTCTGGGGCACGCGTGGCGCTTGAGACCTCGCGACCGGCCTTCTACGCCCTGCGCTCAGGAGGCTGGCGCGACTACGTCACCCTCCTTCACCCGCCCTACACGGCCTGGCACCTGAGCTACGTGGCGATCGGGGCGGCGCTGAGCGCACAGTTCTCCTGGTCCCGGTTGCTCCCGACCATGGCCGCGTTCTTTCTCGCGGTAGGCATCGGCGCTCACGCCCTCGACGAGCTCAATGGGCGGCCGCTTCACACGGAGATACCGCGCGGCGTGCTCATCTTCCTCGCAGCCGTCTCGATCGCGGGCGCGGTCGCGATCGGCATCGTCGGCGCCATCGCGTTCGACCCGTGGATCGCCGCGTTCGTGGCGGCGGGCGCTTTCATCGTCATCGCCTACAACCTCGAGTCCTTCGGGGGACGCTTCCACGACGACGCGTGGTTCGCCCTCGCCTGGGGGTCCTTTCCGTTACTCACTGCGTACTTCGCCACCGCGGAGTCGATCGGCGCGGCTGCGATCGCCGGCGCTGTTTTCGCCTACGCGCTCAGCCTTGCGCAACGCGTCCTCTCGACGCAGGTCCGGGACATGCGGCGGCGTGTCAGGCGCGTCCAGGGGACGATCGAGCGCGTGGGCGAAACGACGGAGGCCGTCACCGCGGAGTTGATCATGGGGCCGGCGGAGCGGGCACTCCGCATTCTCTCGGTCGCGGTCGTCGCATTGGCATGCGCGTCGGTGATGATGCGGGTGTGGTGACGCTCGCTTTCATGCCGCCGGACGAGCCGCCGTCGAAGCCGCCCGCGATCTACGCGCCGGCTCCGCGCGAGGTCTCGTTCGGCGAGATCAGGGGCCGCGTGGCGGCCGGCACGCGGCTCGTGAGCATCCGCGTCGACGGCGTCTACAAGGGCCACGCCAACCTCGACGGACGGCGGTTCTGGAAGACGCTTTCCCTACCGAGTCGTGACGTCACCATCCGCATCACGGCGGTCAACGCGATGGGCGACAAAGCCTCGTCGTCGGTCGGTCCCGTCTTCGGACTCTCGCGGCGCGCCCGGCCGCACGCGTTCAAGAGCTCCCTCGACCGGGGGCTGCAGCGAAAGATTCGCGCGCTCGTCAACGCCTTCCCCGGAACGTCGTCGGTCTACGTCCAGGACCTGCGGACGGGCAAGGGCGCGGCGTGGAATGCACGCGCTCGGTTCATGGGCGCCTCGACGCTCAAGCTCGGGATCGCGATCGAGGTGCTCCGCGTGCTCGGCGGCAAGCCGCCGCCCGACTCGCAGATCGGCTCGCTCTTCCGCCGAATGCTGGTCTATTCCGACAACGGGGCGGCGAACGACCTCGAAGTCTGGCTCGGCGGCGGGTCGATCTACACGGGGAGCGCGAAGGTCACGGCCACTCTCCGCGAACTCGGGCTCTACGACTCGTACATCAACGGCGGCTACATCCTCGGAACCGCCGAAGCGAGACCGATTCCGCTCAACGTGGTCGAGCAGCCCTCCTACTACAGCACCGGGAAGTACACCTCGGCCTGGGATCTCGCGCGCATCCACAAGTTCCTCCATCGGGGCACGGGCGGACACGGGCCGCTGCTCGGGCTGTCCGGGCACTTCACGGCGAGCGATGCCCGATTCATGCTCTGGACGCTGGCCCACGTGCAGGATCCGGGCAAGCTCGACCGCTACGTGGGCTCCGAGCCCGGTGTGTCGGTCCTGCACAAGGCCGGGTGGATCTCGGTCGCACGACACGACAGCGGGCTCGTGTACTGGCACGGCGGTGGCTTTGTCGCGGTCGTCATGACCTATCGCTCGACGGGAGTGGGCTCGGCCTCCGACGTTCTCGCCGGGCAGATCGCCGAGAGCGCGCTCAAGCACTTCTCCCATGCGGGAACAGCAGCGCGTTCGACCCGCGGTCGTCTGTTTCTCTTCTAGGGCCTAGGATGAGGCGATGGCTCTCGCCCTCGAGATCGCCTTCGCGGTGGCGATCGGCGTCGTAGCGCTCTCGCTTCTCGCCGTCGTTCTGGGGAAGGCAAGCGACCGCCTCCTGTTGTGGATCACGGTCGCGCTTGCAATCGGCGCGGCGATCGCGGCGATTGCGCTCGGCATCGACCTCGTCGACTCGTACACGGACGTGGACGCGCTCATCCTCGCCGCCGGAGGGCTTGCGGCCGCCGCAGTCGGCGAGGCCGGTCTACTGGCCCTGAACCGCGGTCTCCGGCGCATGCAGCAGATCGAACACCTCACTGACGCCGCTTGCGACGAGATCCGGGCGTTTGCCGACGAGGAGTCGCGCCAGCGGATCCTCGAGCTCGAGCGCATGCTCGCGCGCGAGCGCGCGAACACGAGCCACCAGCTCAGCGAGCAGGAGCGGCGTCTCGCGGAGGAGCGGCGGGACACAGTCGAGCGCCAGGCCGAACGCGCCCGCGTCGAGCTCACACAGACCGTCGCCTCGGTGCAGGAGCGGCTCGAGCAGCGCCTGATGGCCTGGGCGGCGGACCTGGACCGCGGCCAGCGGCAGCTCGAAAAGAAGCTCGCCGAGCTCGGCCAGCAGCAGCGCGAAGCGGTCACCGCCTACGAGGCACGCCTCGCCGCCGACGCCGAGCGGGTCGATGCGGCGAGCGAAGAACAGCGTCTCGCCCTGACGAAGCTGCGAGAAGAGCTGCAGCGGTTCGGCAGCTCGTTCTTGGAGGAGGGCCGCTCCGATATCGAGATCCACGCAGCCGAACGGCGCCGCGCGCTCCACGAAGTGAGCGAGCGGCTCCGCTCGCGCGAACGGGCTCTCCGCGAGCAGGTGGAGCGAGACGAGACTGAGTCGAAAGCGCGGATCGCAACCGGCCTCGAGGAGGCAGAGCGCCGGCATCTGGCCGCGCTCGACCGGGCTTTCGAGCGCGCCGCGACACGACTCAGCGAGTACGCGGAGAAGCAGTTCGACGCGCAAATCAAGGAGTCGCGCGAAAAGGCCGCCGAGCGCTTGTCGCGCGAGCTCGACAAGGCAATCGAGCAGTTCGCCCGCCAGGCGGAGAAGGACGTTGCCGACCGAATCGCCGAGATGGCGCGGATGACCGCTGACCGGCTTCAGCGCCGGATCAGCGACGTCGCGCGCTCCGCCGAGGCGCAGCACGAGGTCGCCGCCGAACGGGTCCGCCACCTCTCGGCGAGGCTCGAGGAGACGCTCGCCTCCGCCGAGGAGCGGCAGGCGGCTCTCGAGGCCGAATTGGACGCTTCGGTTCGAAGTCTCGACCGCGATTGAAACTGACTTTTCGGGGGAGGGTTCGTCCTAAGAAAACCGAACCTACGCGGAATGGAAGAGACGTTGACCACTCTCGAGCGGGAACAGGACGAGCGCGGCAAGGTGGAAAGCTGGCGACTCCACGTTCTCATGGAGGCCGGCTACCCGCTTCCCCTCGCCGAGCGGATCGCGCAGAGCGACGCGGACCTCCACGAGGCGGTCGAGCTCGTCGGACCGCGCGGCTGCGTTCCGGATGTCGCAGCCCAGATCTTGCTCTAA
Source organism: Gaiellaceae bacterium (assembly GCA_035273885.1). Taxonomy (GTDB): domain Bacteria; phylum Actinomycetota; class Thermoleophilia; order Gaiellales; family Gaiellaceae; genus DATEOR01. Next base: position 12,540 of record DATEOR010000095.1, on the reverse strand, counting down.
AGCGCGCCGATTTCTTCTGCGACCGCTCCGCTGAGCTAGATTCGAGCGGATGAAGGTCGAGCCGCTCCTCTACGGCGACCGCAAGGTCTATACCGTCTCCGCCTTCAACCGCGGCGTCGCGTCCTGGGTGGCGAGGCTGCCTTCGATCTGGGTCGAGGGCGAGGTCACGGAATTCCGTCGCCAGCAGGGTTGGCAGAGCGTCTTCTTCACGCTCAAGGACTCCACGGACGGAGCCTGCCTTCCCGTCAGCATGCCGCGCGGCCGCTTCGACGGCCTTCGGCTCGACCTTGCCGACGGGATGACGGTGCACGTCTTCGGCCGCCCGGAGCTCTACGAGGCCCGCGGGCTGTTCCAGCTTCGCGCGCTCTCGATCGAGCCGCTAGGACTCGGCGCCATCCTCGCCGGCCTCGAGCGCCTGAAGCAGAAGCTGGCCGCCGAAGGCCTCTTCGCGCCCGAGCGCAAGCGGGCACTACCGGTGCTGCCACGGCAGATCGGCGTCCTGACCGGCAACGAGGCGGCCGCCAAGCGCGACTTCGTCACGGCCGTCCAGAGCCGCTTTCCGGCGGCGAATCTTCTCGTCGCTCAGACGTATGTGCAGGGGCAGGCGGCGCCGGCCGCGATCGCCACGACCTTGCACGCGCTCGCGCGCGAGCCAGAGGTCGACGTGATCGTGCTCACCCGCGGAGGCGGAAGCTTCGAGGACCTCCTACCTTTCAGCGACGAGCGCGTCGTCCGCGCCGTCGCAGAGTGCGACGTCCCCGTCGTCTCCGCAGTCGGGCACGAGCAGGACACGCCGCTCTGCGATCACGCCGCCGACGTACGCGCTTCGACGCCAACGGCGGCGGCACGGCTCGTCGTTCCGGACGAGCGCGAGCTCCGAGAGCGACTCGAGGCCGCGCGCGCCACGCTCGCCCGCGGGGCCGGTACGGCTCTCGAGCGCGCCCGCAGCTCGCTGACCCGGGACCGGGAGCGACTGGACCGAGCGCCGGCTCTGCTTGTCGAGCGCAAGCGGGCGGGCCTCGAGGCCCTCGCCGGGAGACTGCAGACGTTGTCGCCTCAGAAAACACTGGCACGAGGTTACGCTATTGTCCGGACGGACAACGGAATCGTTCGGTCGAGCAGTGAGCTCGAGACGGGAGGCCGCGTCGACGTGGAGCTCGGCGAGGGAGGCTTCGGAGCTCGCGTGGAGGAGACGAGGCCGTGAGCGACGTCTCCTTCGAGGACGCACGGCGAGAGCTGGAGCAGATCGTCGCGACACTCGAGAGCGGTCAGGCGAGCCTCGAGGAGGCCGTCGCCCTCTGGGAACGAGGCGAGCTGCTCTACCGCACCTGTGTCGGTAAGCTCGACGCCGCCCAGGGGAAGATCGAGGAGCTCGGGAAGCGCGTCGAGGACGCCCGGCCGTGATCGGCTGGCTCTACGACTTCGCCGGGCGACGCGTCGAGAAGGGTGAGCTGGGCGAGCGGAGGCACGACCTCGTCGGCGACCTCGAAGGAGACGTGCTCGAGGTCGGCGCCGGCACCGGTCTCAACCTCCCGCACTACGAGCGGGCGAACCGGGTCGTCGCCGTCGAGCCGGACCCGAGCATGGCCGGCCGCCTCCGCAAGCGCGCGCCGGAAGCCGCGGTTCCGGTCGAGTTCGTCGCCGGAACGGCCGAGACCCTGCCCTTCGACGACGAGAGCTTCGCCACCGCAGTTGTCACATTCGTCCTCTGCTCCGTCGAAGACCCGCAGGTCGCCCTCGCCGAGGTGCGCCGCGTGCTCGAGCCCGGCGGGCGACTCGTTCTTCTGGAGCACGTTCGCGGCGAGGGCCGCCTCGCCCGCTGGCAGGACCGCTTCACGCCGCTCCACCGCAAGGTGGCGGGAAACTGCAACCTCAACCGCCGGACGAAAGACGAGGTGGCCGCAGCCGGGTTCGACGTCGCCGACCTTCGCCCGATCAGGATCCCCGGAAGCCACCCGCTCGTCCGGAGCGGGCTTCAGGGCGTCGCGATCAAGACTTCTTCGTAGTACTCGCCCTTGCGCCGCCCGGTACGGCGGTTCACGTGACGGAGGAGCCGGTCTTCGAGCCGCAGGCCAGCCGCTGCGATGATCCCGTCGTAAAGGCCGCGACGGTCGTTGACGACGACCACGACCTTCCCGCCGTGCCGCAGCGAACGCCGCGCGCGGGCCAGAACCGCCGCGATGTCGTCGCAATACCCCTTCACCCCGCGGCCGATCTCCTCGCTGTCCCGCCTCTCTAGACCGAGAAGCTCGAAGGCGTAGGCGTGCTGGTCGTGGTAGTCGATGAGACCCGGATAGGGCGGCGAGGTGAGCACGAGGTCGACCGGCTCCGGAGGATCCACGAAGCGTGCGTCGCCGTGCAGGACGTCGACGGGCTCCGACGAGCGCGCGTCCGCGAATTCCTGCACACGCTGCACCGCGTCGCGCACGTAGCGCCGCAGGAACTTGTCGGCCTCCCCCACCGGCCGGCACACGCGCCGGTGCTTGTGACAGAAGTACTCGCCCTTCACGGGCTCCGCGGGAAAGTCGAGATCGTCGTGCCGCGCGAGCCGCGCCGAGCGGGCCGAGCGGGAGAGGACGACCTGCCAGAGCTCAGGGTAGGCAGTGCCCTCGATCCGCTCGCGGAAGGACATCAGCTCTGCGAGCGAGCGCGGCGCGTACCAGCTGCGCAGATACCGCCCCGCTCTGCGGGACTTCGCCCCCGCCTCGCCCTCCGAAAGCCGGACGACGTCTGCGAGCAGGGCGGCGGGCTCGTAGACACCCGTCTTCGCCCGCATGAGCAGGCAGTTGAACGCGGAGACGTCACAACCCGCAGCGCGGGCACCGAACGCGTTCGCCTCGACCAGTGTCGTCCCGGATCCGGCGAAGGGATCCCAGACCAGCTGGCCCGGCGAGGCGTAGCGGCGAAGGAAGACTTCGGCGAGCTGCGGCACGAACTTACCCAGGTACGGATGGAGCCTGTGGACGTGCTTTGTCCGCTCACGTTCGGGAAGCTCCGCCTCAGACCAGGAGAGCTCGAGATCGATTTCCTCGTACAGAACCGCTTGCGTGCGCATCGGCGCGAACTTCGCCGCCCTTCGCGCTTGCCCTGCTCGCCGCTATCATCCCGCCCGATGTCAGCGCCCGTCGATGTACTCCGGACTGTCCCGCTCTTTTCCGACCTGAACGACGAGGACCTTGCCGGCCTCGCCAACCAGATGAAGGAGCGCCGCTTCTCCGAAGGCAGCCCGATGACGAGCGAGGGGAGCGGCGGCGCAGGCTTTTTCGTCATCACCGAAGGAAGCGCCACGGTCAGCGTCGGCGGCGAGCCGAGGGCGACCCTCAGCTCCGGCGACTACTTCGGCGAGATCGCGCTCATCGACGAAGGCACCCGCTCCGCGACCATCACAGCCGCGACGGACGTGACCGCCTACGGCATGACGTCCTGGGAGTTCAAGCCGTTCGTCGAGGATCACCCGGAAGTGGCGTGGGCGCTCCTGAGGACGCTTGCCCAGCGTCTCCGCGCCGCGCAAGCGCAGGACTAGCAAAGGGGGACTCATGGGCTGGTTGGACAACTTCTGGCGGCGCCGAAAGGGCCAGACGACCGACGACGCGCTCGAGCCTGCAGGGACCGAGGACGAGGTCGCCGACGAGCTGGAAGAAGAAGCGCACGAGGCCCGCGACGAGCAGGCCATCGAGGAGCCCCGGCCGCCCGGAGGCTAGGCCTCCCACCCGAGCCGCTCGCCGAACTCCAGCAGATCGGCCTCGGCGCGGCTCGCATCTCCGCTGAGCGCGACCGCCTCGGCACCCGGCAGGGCTGCTTCGACGCGCCCGCCGAAGACGACGCACCGAACTCCGGCCCGCGCGGCGAGCGACGCCACGTGGCCGGTCACCTTCCCCTCGCGCGACGCTTGGTCAACCGTTCCCTCACCCGTCACGACCAGCGAGGCGCCGTGGAGCCGTTCCGGGAGTCTGATCGCGTCCGCGACGAGCTGTGCACCAGGCACGAGCTCTGCGCCGAGCGAGGCGAGCGCTGCGCCGAGCCCGCCGGCTGCACCCGTTCCGGGAAGATCGGCGTACGGCGCGAGCGCAGGATCGGCGGCGAGGCGGCGCTCGAGCTCCTCCACCTGAGCCGGTGACGCGCCCTTCTGCGGGCCGAAGGCGTGCGCGGCACCACGTGGACCGAGGAGAGGATTCGCAACGTCGCAGGCGACCAGCGTCCCGGCCGGCAAGGCACCGATCGCTTCCCTGAGTCCCGCGCCGCCGTCCACCGTCGCGCTGTCGCCGAGCCCGACGACGAGCCCGCTCGCGCCGGCGTCCTGCGCGGCGACGATCAGCTCGCCGAGCCCGCGGCTCGAGGCCCGCAGCGGGTCGAGCTCGCCTTCGGCGAGCCGGGCGAGCCCGATCGACGCGGCCGCTTCGACGACTGCCCGTCCGTCGGGAAGAAGCGCAAAGCCCGCCTCGACCGCCCGGCCGAAGGGATCGGAGACCGTGGCTGTCCTCCATTCGCCGCCCAGGGCGGCGCGCAACGCCTCAGCCGTCCCGGTCCCGCCGTCCGCCATTGGCGCCTGGTCAGCTTCGACACCCGTCCGCTCCAGACCCGTCGCCAGCACGCGGGCGGCCGCGACTGCGCTGAGGACGCCCTTGAGCGGCCCAGGACACACGACGACTCTGGCTCGGTCCGGAATCTCGCCTACCGTTGGGTCGTGGGCTCGAACGACATCGCGCTCCTGACGGCGACGGTTCTCGGCATCTCAGTGCCGATCATGCTTGCGCTCCTCGTCCCTCACTACCACCTCGAGTCCGTGGTCGTGCTCTCGATCCCGTGCGGCCTCGTAGCGGGAGGAGCGAGCGCGGTGTTGGCGGCACACGACAGGCGCCGGACAGGCAAGCCGATCAACGGCGGGGTCAAGGTCGCGTACGGAGCTCTCGCCCTCCTCGGTGCGGCTGTCCTCGTGCTCAGCGTGGCGGCAATCGCCTTCTACCGGACGCCGCTCACCTTCTAGGCGATCCGCTCCACGCGGCCGTCCTCGTCCATCTCGACGTCGGTCACGTCGGGCATGCGGCGCAGCATCGCGAACGAGAAGCCCTCGCGCGCGAGATAGAAGAGGCCCAGGCCGACACCCACCGAGGCCTCGATCGCCTGCAGGCCGACACCGAACGCGAACCCGTGCGGGTAGGAGACGCCGTAGGAGAGCAGTGCGAACGCGATCGCCGCCTGAAGGAGGCCGACGTTGCCGGGCCAGAAGGGAAAGAGGGTCACGACGTTCATGAGCAGGAGCACGAGCGCGGCCGCGTGCACCCCCGCATGAATGTTGAAGGCGAGCATCGCGGCCCACACGGCGAGAAGCTGGGCCGTCCACCCGAGGAGCTGGAAGAAAAGCGCCCAGACAGCCGGAGCCGGGCGGCGCAGCACGGTGAGGCCGGCACGCGCCATCGCGATGAGCCGGCGCACGGCTCCCGATCCCTCGGGCGCATCCTGGGCAGGCTGCGGATTCCTCCGTGCCAGGAGAAACGCGGCGATGAGCAGGCCGAGGCCGACTCCGAGCACCACGGCGAGCGCCGGCTTCGTCCAGTCCGGAATGCGGGAGGTGTAGAGCACATAGACGACGAGACCCGTGGCGGAGACGACGTCGAAGAGCCGGTGGGCGAAGACCGTGCCGACGATCGTCGCCCAGGTTCCCGGGCGGCGACGCAGGTGCCGCGTGATCACGGCCACCCGCGCGAGCTCGCCCACGCGCCCGGGCAGCGCCACGTTGCCGAGGAGCCCGACGCAGAACGCCGAGAAAACGACGCGCCACGACGGCCACGGCTTCGGAATCGCCTGGAGGATGATGACCCGCCAGGCCGAGGAGCGGACGACGACCGAGAGCAGGTTGAGGCCCACGGCGATCGCCACCCACGACCACGTCACCGCCTCGAACGCATTGGCGACCAGATCGGTGTCCGGCCCGCGCCAGACGACGAGGGCGATCGCGATGCCCGTGAGGACCCCGAGCAGCGCGAAGCGGCCCGCAGGGCTTTGCGGGAGAAACCTCATCAGGCGGCGGCCTTCTGGGCAGTCGCGCCGACCGTGAGCTCCTCGTAGATCTCGACGAGGCGCCGTGCGATCGTGTCCCACGAGTACTGCTCCGCGACCTTGCGCGCGCAGACTCCGAGCGCCGCCCGCCTGGGCTCGTCCGTGAGGAGCTCGACGAGCGAGCGCGCGACCGCGTCGGCATCGCCCGGGGGCACCAGCGCCGCGCTCGACTCGTCCGCGACGGCGGCGTAGCCCTCGATGTCGGACGCAACGGCGGGCGTCGCAGTCGCGAAAGCACGCGTGAGCACCATCCCGAAGCTCTCCCCCCCGAGGGCCGGCGCGGCCAGAAGGCTCGCGGCCTCGAGCTCGGCGGTCAGGTTTTCTTCCGACAGCCCGCCGAGAAGATCGACGCGCTCCAGAGAGAGCCCTCGCCGGCGGGCGAGCCACCGCACGGAGAGCGGGTCGGCGCCGACGACGCGAAGCCGCGCATCGGTCTGAGCGGCGACCTGTGGCCACGCGCGCAGCAGAACCTCCAGCCCCTTGCGGCGCTCGTTGCGGCCGATGAAGACGACGTTGCCGTTTCTGCCGCCCGGGTCGAAGCTCTCCGGGAGGGAGATCCCGTTCGGAATCACCTCCACCGGCCCGCCGACGTGGGGCTCGGCCGAGCGCTTCGCCGACTCTGAGACCGCGATGCGATAGTCGATCCGCCTCGCCGCGATCCCCCACATGACCTTGCCGAGGGGATACCAGCCGAGCTTGTCGCCGGCGGAGTGGCACGTCGCGACCGCCGGGCAGTCCGCGGCGACGAGCGCGAACGCCGAAAGAACGGGCGCGAGGGGCTCGTGGACGTGGACGACGTCGAACTGCTCCTCCGCGAAGATCCGCCGCATGCGGAGCATCGCGGGCGGCGAGAGGATGATGTTGGGCAGGGACGCGTTCGCGGGCACGATCACCGACCGGCCCACCGGAATGACGTAGTCCGGCGGCCGCGTGTGCCGGCCCTCCTTCGGATGCAGGAGCTTCGTCAGGCGCCCAGGCGGATCGTGACCCATGAGGATCTTGGCCTCGACACCGAGGTCTCGGAGTGCCCGCGCCTGGTGGTCAGCGTGCTCTTGGACTCCCCCCCAGAACGACCAGGAGTAGGGCACGACGATGCCCACCTTCATGGAAAAACCATACCCGGAATAGACTCGTCCTCATGATCAAGCGGGCGCAGCGGCTGGACGGGATCGTCGGCTTCGGGATCGACCGCGTCGCGGCCTCGTCCGAGGAGAAAGGCGGGAGTCACGGCGGTCCTATTCTCCGCATGGAGAACCTCGACACCGACCTTCCGCTCCCGCCCGAGGCGATCGAAGTCACGCGTGCGAAGCTGGACGACCCGAAGTCGAACAGCTGGCTCCCCTTCACCGGCGACCTCGAACTCCGCGCCGCGATCTCGGACTTCACCGCCGAGCGAACCGGGCACCGCTACGACCCCGAGCGCGAGATCGTCATCACCGCGGGCGGCATGGAAGGGCTGCTGAACGCCCTCCTCTGCACCGTGGATCCCGGGGACGAGGTGATCGTCACCGACCCGACCTACGCGGGAATCGTCAACCGCGTCCGACTTGCGGGCGGCACCCCGCGCTTCGTCCCGTTCCTCGCCGAAGAAGGCGGCTGGCGCTTCGACCGCGGCCGGCTCCACGACCTGGTGGGGCCGAAGACCACCGGCTTCCTGCTCATGAGCCCGTCTATGCCCTCGGGCGGCTGGCTCGACGAGGAGGACTGGCTCGCCGTCTGCGACCTCTGCCGCGAGCGCGACCTCTTCTTGATCTACGACTCCGCGATGGAGCGCCTGCTTTTCGACGACCGGCCGCTCGTCCACCCGCTGCGCATGGACGGGATGGCCGAGCGCACCGTTGTCGTCGGCTCCCTCTCGAAGGAGCACCGGATGATCGGCTGGCGCGTCGGCTGGGTCGCCGGCCCCGCTGACACGGTCACCGACGCGGGCTGGGCGCACGTCTACAACACGACCATGCCGGTGGCCATCTCCCGCTTCGCGGCCACCGCCGTCCTGCGCGGAGACCAGGGCCACGTCGCGGAATGCGTCGCCGAGCTCGAGCGCCGCCGCGACACGATGCTCTCAGGCCTTTCGGGCTGGCCATTGGTGAGCCCTGCCGGCGGCTGGTCGCTCCTCCTCGATGTCGCTTCCCTGGGTTTCGAGCCGGCGGAGGCCTCGCGCATCCTCCTCGAGGACGCTCGGATCGCCGCCACGGCGATGACCGGCTGGGGCGACGAGGTTGCCGGCCGCTACGTGCGTTTCGTCTTCAGCGCCGAGCCGGTCGAGCGCCTCGAGACCATCCCCGACCGCGTAGCCGGGACGAAGCTCGCGGAGGCCGTTGCCAGTCGAGTCTGAAACGGAGGCGCAAGCCGTCGTCGCCGAAATCGCGCGCGGCGGCCTGGCCGAGCTGCACACGCACTTGGGCGGCTCGGTCGATCCCGCGGTCATGTGGTCCCTTGCCCACGAGCAGGGCATCGCGCTGCCGGTCAAGGACTACTGGGACTTCGTCGACCTCGTCACCGTCGACCCGCGCGGGGTCGAGGGCCTCCCCGAGCTCGACCAGATTTACAAGTGGACGGAGCTGATCCAGTCGAGCCCGCTCGCGGTCGAGCGCTCGGTGCACGGCGCGATCGGCGGCGCCTACATCTCCCAGAACATCACGACGCTGGAGCTGCGCTTCAACCCGATGAAGCGAAACCGCGGCGGTGAGCGCGATCTCGACCACATCATCATGGCCGCGGTGCGCGGGCTCGACCGCGCCCGGCTCGAGTACCCGCGCGTGCTCGCCGGTCTCATCTTGATGATGGACAGGACCTTCACGCACGCCCAAAACGAGGTCATCGTCGAGAAGGCGATCCGCTACGCGCCGCGCGGGGTCGTCGGCGTCGACATCGCCGGCCCGCGGCCGAACGGCGGCCGCTATCCCTACCGCGACCTCGCGCCGCTCGTCGAGACCGCGCGCTCGGCCGGGCTCGGCGTCACCATCCACGTTGGCGAGGAAGGCGGCGCGCATGGGATCGAGGAGGTCGGCGAGGTCGTCGAGACCCTCCGCCCCGCCCGTGTCGGCCACGGCATCCTCGCCGCTCAGGACGAGGGGATCATGCGCGCGCTCGTCGAGGCCGGCACCGTCCTCGAGATCTGCCCCACCTCGAACCTGCTCACACGCGCGCTTGCCGACGAGGACGCCCTCCGCGACACGATCAGGACCTTCGCCGACCGCGGCGTCGCCTTCACGATCGCGACAGACGGGCCCGAGATGATGCGAACGCACCTGCGCGACGAGCTCGAGCTCCTGCTGCGCGTGGCCGCATTGTCGGAGGCCGACCTGGACGCGGTGAATGCACGAGGGCACGACGCCTCCTTCATACGCCTAAAGACGTAGCGTCGAAAGATCGCCCCCGCGACCAATAGCGGCGCCAGGCGAACGACGACAACATGCGCGCCGATGATCACTCTCGGCGAAGACATCCGGTTCACTCCACGTCAACGGCAGGTCATCCAGTTGATTGCTGAGGGTTGCTCGAACGTCGAGATCGCTGAGCGGCTCGGCGTGTCGCCTCGGACGGCGAAGGCGCATTCGGACATCCTGCGCTCCAAGTTGCGGGTCAGCCGACGGCGCCAGATTCCGCTCGCCTTCCGAGACGCGACCGGCGAGAACCCTCTGGAAGGCCTCGAGCCGGCGGCAGGCCTGCGCGACGACTCCCGCACGCCCGACTGACCACTCGGGGGATAACGGCCCGACGCCCGCGGCCCGCCGTGGGCGTCGGTCTGCCGCGGCTTGGAAGCTCGCGGCAAACCGCGCTAACCTCGTGAGCCGCCGGCGTGGAGCCGCGGCCGCAATGGAAGCGCTCCGGGAGTCGTATCCACCCCTCTTCCGCCGCCACGCCAGGCGGCCCCGTCTCACGCGCGTGCTCGACGCGAACACGGCGCAGACGATCCTCGTAACCGCGCCCGCCGGCTACGGCAAGACCACTCTCGCGGCTGAATGGGTGCAAGGCCGCGACGACGTCGTCTGGTACCGGGCGACCTCCGGCTCCGCCGACGTCGCGGCATTCTCCGCGGGAATCGCCGACGTGATGGCGCCGCTCGTCCCCGGAGTCGGAGACCGGCTCAAGCAGCGCCTGCGTGTAGCCGACACACCCGAGCGCCTGGCGCGACCGCTCGCCGAGATCCTCTCCGAGGACCTCGAGAGCTGGCCTGCGGACGCCCTCCTGATCATCGACGACTACCACCTGGTCGTCGACTCGGCGCCCGTTGAGGAGTTCATGGACTGGCTCCTCACACTCACTCCCGCGCTGCAGGTTCTCGTGACCGCCCGCAGGCGACCGAAATGGGCCTCGGCCCGGCGGATCCTCTACGGCGAGATCACCGAGATCGACCGCGGCCAGCTCGCGATGACGACCGAGGAGGCCGCCCTCGTCCTCGACGGGCGGTCGACCGAGGAGGTGCAGGCGCTCGTTCAGCATGCCGAGGGCTGGCCGGCGCTCATCGGCCTGGCAGCACTGTCGGCCACCCATGAGCTCCCGACCGAGCGAGTCTCGGAGGCCCTCTACCGCTACTTCGCGGAAGAGGTCGTGCGGGGCGTTACGCAAGCAGAAGCCGACTTCATCCTGCGAGCGTCGGTTCCGGCCCGCCTTGACGAACGGATCGGGCGCGCCGTACTCAAGATTGAAGACAGTCCCGAGCTGATTAAGGGCCTGGTTGCGGAAGGCCTTCTTCAGCCAGCTGGCTCGTCGCACCTAGAGTTCCATCCGCTTCTTAGATCGTTTCTTCGACAGAGGCTCAGGACTGAAGAGCCCGAAGCATGGCGCCAGCTTTGTGAAGCCTCGATCTCAGATTCGCGCGAGCACAGCAATTGGGAAGACGCGTTCGAAATTGCTGCGTACTCGGGCGACTTTGCAGCAGCGACGGAGATTGTTGAAGAAGCTGCGCCGATGCTTCTTGCTGACGGACGCGTCGAAACCCTTGAGCGTTGGCTCGAGGAGTGCGGTGAAACTGGCGGGGAGCACCCGGGTGCCCTACTCGTCCGCGCTGAACTGCTGACCCGTCAAGGCGAGCTTGGACAAGCAGCGACCCTAGCCGAGTCCGTAGCCACAGCATTGCCCCCTGATCACCGGCTCGCGTCGCGAGCCAATCACATCGCCGGGCAAGCACACTATCTCCGCTCTCGAAGCGATCTTGCTGCGTCGTTCTATTCCAACGCTCTCGAGGCGGCCCGCAGCGAGCCAGATAGAAAGAACGCGCTTTGGGGCGCCTTCTTGGCTCAGGTGGACCTGGATATCGAGTCAAGCACCGCATTTCTCGCAGAGCTTGAGAGCGCCGCAGCAGAAGATCTAAGCACTCGTCTCCGCGTCACCATTGCTCACCAGACGGTCGCATTGGCACAAGGCTCATTGACCGGCGTCTGGTCTGCTGCGCGGGCACTCGTACCTCTGGCTCGACACACCACAGACCCTCTCGTTCGCAGCAACTTTCTCGCGCAAAGTTCGTATGTCGCATGTGCGCGATCGGACTATGAGGCGGCGTTGGAGCTTGTTGACGAGGCACTCGACCTTAGCCTCACGCTGCACCACGACTTCGCGACTGGCTGTTGTCTCGCGTATCGGGCCGCGGCAAAGATCGGCATGCGGCGACTCGTTTCCGCAGGCGCCGACCTCAGCGACCTAATGCAGATGACTGTCTATCGGGAAGATCCGTATCTCCAAACACAGCGGGCCCTGACCGATGCTCGCCTATCGATCGCGCAAAGGGACTTGGCTCTAGCACGCGCAAAGCTAGAGGAGCCCTCTCGCGGCAACCCAAGCGCAGCCACGCACGGGGAACGCATCGCATTGCTGGCATTGGTGCTCTCAGCAGCCGGCGAAAGCCAGCAGGCGTTGCGCCACGCAGATGAGGCGCGGAGTATCACAGCCTCGACTGAGGCGCACTTTCTCTGTGAGTTCAGCGAGGTAATCGCCGCGTTTGACTCAGGCGTCGATACACGCCGCGTTCATGACGTCGTCGTCGATGCGTTTGCAGCTGACTACACCGACTCGTTCGTCGTTGCCTACAGAGCTTTCCCACGGTTGCTCGGCGCCATGAAGACGGATCGTCAATTGGCCCAACTGGTATCCCCAGTTCTCGAAAGCGCGCGCGACATCAAGATTGCTCAGCGGGCAGGCGTGAAGCTTCAGCGGCCTCAAAGCCGACGAGCGAGATCCGAGCCGCTAACGAAGCGAGAGGAGGAAGTACTAGAGCTTCTGGCGCTTGGACTCTCCAACGCCGAAATCGGGCAGCGACTCTTCATCGCGCAGAGTACTGTCAAAGTGCACGTCCGCCACATCCTCGAGAAGCTCGGTGCGAGGAACCGCGTTCAGGCGGCCTTGTTCGCGAAGCGCGACGCGTAGCTCAACCCGCGACAGCTGCGACCGGCGAACTCCATTGAGCCTCGGACTCAAGATCATCGCGGTCGCCCGAAAGATAGCTCTCGTCTGCCGTCGCGAGAATGGCTTCAAACGCAGCCA
>DATEOR010000094.1:0-16949 GCA_035273885.1 Gaiellaceae bacterium | reverse complement strand
GGAGGTGTTGAGGCTCCTCGCGCTGGGCCACACGAACCAGGAGATCGCGCAGATGCTCTACATCTCCGTCCGCACTGCGGAGACGCATCGCGCGCACATCATGCGCAAGCTTGGGCTGGACACGCGGGCGGAGCTCGTCCGCTACGCCCTTGCCCACGGACTGCTGAACGAGCCGGAGGACTAGCTACCGGCTCACGGCCTTCTGGCCGAAGGCGCCGAACGCCTGGTCGGCGTGCTCGGCCAGGTACGGGGAGAGATAGCGGGCGACGATCTTGCCGGCCGGCCACCAGAGGGCCGACTCGCTGGCGGCCGAGGCGTAGTGGTGGCCACCACCGAGCTCCGCCCGTAGGTACTCCGGCTCGCTTCCTGTCAGCAAGAGGCCTCGGAGAACGGGGTCGAACGGTATGGGCTCGACCGGAGCGCCTGCCGCCGCCGCGATCGCGGACGCCGCCGCGTCCGCCATCTGCGCGGCCAGGCCTCCCTGCTTGACCGGGAAGCGCGTGCCGTCACCCGCCGCGTAGACGTCGTCGAGTCCCTGCACGCGCCCGAAGGCGTCGACGCTCACGAACCCGGTGCCGTCCGCGGGCACGCCCGCGATCGGGATCCCGCGGAGGCCGGGAAGAGCGACCGCCCGCTCGGCGGCGACAGGAGCTCCAGGCACCAGGTGCACGAGCCCCTGGTCGAACTTGTCGGCGTGGACCCCGGTCAGGAGCTCGATGCCCTTCTCGGCGAGAACCGTGGCCACGGCCTCGGAGCCCTGAGGGCCGAAGACGCCGAGTGGGGCTTCCTCCGGCGTGAGGAGCATGAGCTCAGCCTCGACGCGTTCCCCGGCCAGCTTGGTCGCCGTCTGCAGAGCAAGCTCGTAGAGGGGCAGCGGCCAGGTGACACGGCTCGGGACGACGAAGGCGAGGGTCTTCACGTCGCCGTTCAGCACCTCGGCGAGAACGCGCGAGAACGCGGGGGAGTCCTGACTTCCGCGGAAGGTGAGCGCACCAGGAACGGCGATGTGCTGCCGTGCTCCGGTCGCGAGAATGAGAGCGTCGTAGGCGAGGGACTCGCCGTGCGCCGTCGTCGCCATGTGCTTCCGAGCCGACACCGCGGCGAGCGAGCCAAGCCGGTGTCGCGCTCCGGATCCGGTTGCCAGCGCGCGGATGTCGAAACGCAGCGCCTGGCCCGCACCGAAGGGCTCGGCGGCCGCGAGCGGGCGGTAGAAGAAGTCTCGGTCGGGAGCGAGGAGCTCGATGTCCACCCGCTCCTGGGCCAAGGCGCGGAGTGCGACCATCGCTTCGAGCGCGGCGACTCCGCCTCCAGCGATGAGAACGCGGAACTGATCCTGGCGGCCGGGCATGTGCGGGCTACTCGCCCCAGCCTCCGCCGCCGTTAGGCCGGTGCCAGCTGTACGCCTCTCGCGCGACCGTCGGGAAGCCGTCGATCAGCGGTTCCCATTGTCCGAAGGCACTGATGTTGCCGGGATCCCTGATCACTGTGTGCAGCAGGTGGTCGAGTCGGCCTCCCTCGAAGACGAAGACGACCTGGGTACCCGAGAGAAAGACCGTGTGGCTGTCGAATCCGAGCTTGTCGGGATCGAACGGCGGGCCGCTCTCGATCAGTTCAGTCGCCCTCTTCTCCGCATCGGGCTTGAGTTTTGCGACGACTGCGATGCGCTGCATGACTGCTCCTTTCTCCGCTCGACGACATGTTTGCCGTCGCCAGAGCGGCCGCCATCCGCGTCGTCGCCGATCCGACTACGGAGAACTACGCAAGGTCAGCTCTTGGCGGGAATGCTGCGCCGAACCACGAGCACGGACGACTTCGCCTGATGCGCGACCCGCTCGCTCACGCTTCCGATCGCCGCGAGGCCGTGAAGACCCCTGCTCCCGACGACGAGGAGGTCGGCGTTCGCGCTCTCAGCCACGAGCGCGTCCACCGGCGGCCTTTCGTCGAGGCTTGCGTCGGGAGCCTGCTCGCGGATCGGATCGAGCGGGAGCTTCTCACCGCCGGCCGCTGCGACCACCCGCAGAGTTGCGTCCGAGCGCTCGGCGAGGTCCCGTGCGACGGCGAGCGCCTCTCGCGCGGCGTCCGAGCCGTCGAACCCTGCAACGATCGAGCGCGGGAAGCGCTCGGGCTCTCCGCAGGGCCTCGCGATCAGCACGGAGCAGGGAGCCTCGTGGAGCATGTAGGTGGCGACGCTCCCGCCGACGATCCCCGCCGGTCGCCAGCGGTCGTGCGTCCCGACGGCGACGAGGTCGGCCTCCTCTGCGTGCGCAGTGGCTGCGATCTCGCTCCACGGAGCGCCCCGCATAAGCTGCGTCTCGACGTGGTCGCCGGCAGCCAGGCGGGCGACTTCGAGCGCCGCGAGCTGCTCGCTGCGCATCTCGTCGAGGACCTGGGTGGCCGCCCAGCCCGCGTGGACGGCTGCATTCAGCTCGAGCACACCGACCAACAGCAATTCGGCGTCCGGGCCGGCGAGGCGCCGTGCCTGTCGAACTGCTTCGATCGCCTCCGGCGATTCGTCGACGCCGCAAAGGATTCGCGTGAACATGCCTCCTCCTCCCCTTCGCTCGGGAACATCGTCTCTTCGCACGGAGGCCGCGGCATCGTGGAGGTCTCGGATCCCTCGTGCGGCAAGTCCGCAACGGCTTCGGCAATCCGCCCGGTCACCAAGTCTTCAGGAGGTGCGCCCGGTCGGCGCGGCGCACCCGCACCCGGGCGTCGACAGCGACGCAGCGGTCGGCGAGGCCGATCACCGGGTTGAGGTCGAGCTCTGCCACCTCGGGCAGATTCTCTCCAAGGCGCGACAGGCGATGAATCAGGTCGGTCAGCGCTCCGACATCCGCGGGCGGCCGCCCCCTGAAGCCCGCGACGAGCTTGCCGGCCTTCCCTCCGGTGACGAGCTCCTCGGCGTCGACATCGGTCAGAGGGGCAATGCGGAAGCCCGCGTCGCCGATCAGCTCGGCATAGATGCCGCCCGGACCGAACGCCACGAGCGGTCCGAAGACGGGGTCCTGGACGACTCCCGCCAGGAGCTCGACTCCACCCGAGATCATCGGCTGTACGAGGACGGGCCCTCCGATCCGCTTCGCCGCCGCGGCAACGGCATCCTCATCGCGGAGATCGAGGGCTACGCCTCCCGACTCCGTCTTGTGCGCGCCCGGCACCGCGCTCTTGACCACCGTCGGGAAGCCGAGCTCATGCGCGGCGTCTGCCGCCGCGCCGGGCCCGTCGGCCAACCGCTCCGGGACGAGCGGAATGCCGTACGACTCGAGCAGCTCGCGAACGGCCGGCGCGGCGAGCCAGACGTCCTCGTCCTCTTCGAGAGCGGCGCTGACGACTGCTTCGGCCCCGCCGCGGTCGATGGCGTCGACCGGAGGCACCGTGCCCGCCGGTTGCCGCAGCCACTCGGCGCGCTCCACTGCTCGGCCCAGCGCCTGCGCAGCGGACTCCGGGTACGGAAACGAGCCGGGTTGCGTCTCCGCGGCGAGGATCACCGGAACGACAGGCTTCTCAGCGCCGGCCCGCACGCTCTCGATGCTCGCCGCCACGTCGGCCGCGACGACCTCCGCGGCGGGGACGAAGAGCACGATGACGGCGTCGACGTTGTCGTCGGCGACGATCGGAGGAAGGGCGTTGGCGTAGGTCTCCGCGGTTGCCGAGCCGAGAATGTCGACGGGGTTGGAGACGGACGCCTCGGCGGGGACGACCGGCGCGAGCAGCTCGCGAGTCTCGGGTCCGAGGCTCACGAGCTCGAGCCCGGCCGCCTCGCATGCGTCCGCGCAAAGGATCCCGAGCCCGCCCGCATTGGTGACGATCGCGACCCGCCTTCCCTTCGGCAGCGGGTGGGTCGAGAGGATCCCGGCGACGTCGACCAGCTCCTCGACAGTCCTCGCCCGGATCACGCCGGCCTGCCTGAAGAGTGCTGCGACCGCCGCCTCCGACCCTGCGAGCGCGGCCGTATGCGAGCTCGCCGCCCTGGCGCCCGCGCGGGAGACGCCGCTCTTCATGGCGAGGACGGGCTTCCGCCGGGAGATCCTGCGAGCGAGCCGTCCGAACTTGCGAGGGTTGCCGAACGACTCGAGGTAGAGAAGCACGACGTCGGTGGCCGGGTCCTCCTCCCAGAACTCGAGGAGGTCGTTCGAGGACACGTCGGCCTTGTTGCCGATCGAGACGAACGCCGAGAACCCGAGCCCCCGGGAGTCGCTCCGCTCGAGGAGCGCGAGCCCGAGAGCGCCGCTCTGGGATGAGAAGGCGATTCGTCCGCGCGGGAACGCCCTCGGTGCGAACGTCGCGTTCAACCTCGGGCCGGCGACGGCGATTCCGAGGCAGTTCGGGCCGATGAGACGCGCGCCGTGTGCCCGGACCAGCTCGAGCAGGTGCGCCTCGCGCTGGGCTCCCTCTGGCCCGATCTCCGCGAACCCGGCGGAGATCACGCAGAGCGCTCGCACTCCGTTCGCCAGCGCATCCTCCACCGCCTCGAGCACGTGCTCGCCGGGAAGACAGAAGACCGCGAGGTCGACCTTCCCCGGGACCTCGGCGAGAGACGTGTAGCCGGGCAATCCAGCCACGTCCTCTCCCCGGCGATTCACAGGGAAGGCTGCTCCGGCGAAGCCGGCCTCGACGATGTTCCGGAAGACGAGGCCGCCGATCGTTCCTGCCCGCGGAGAGGCTCCGTAGACGGCGACTCCCTGAGGCGAGAAGAAGGGCCGCAGCGACGCGACCACGCCGAGATGGTCACGTGTGTCGACAGTCTCTCGGTACGACTGGGTCGCCGCGATCGGGAAGACCACCTCGACAACTCCCCCTTCGAGTTCGCGCGTGACGGCGAATCCCACATGCTCGAAAACGCGCAGCATGCTCAGGTTGGCGGGCAGCACCTCCGCGACGAAGCGCTCAATCCCGGCCTCGGCGGCCAGCTCCGCCAGCTGCTCGACGAGGCGCGTGCCGATTCCGCGGCCTTGAAACTCGTCGTCGACCGCAAAGGCTGCCTCGGCGGCGCCTCGGTCGCGAAGGCGCGACCAGGTCCCGAGCGCCACGATCCGTTCGCCCTCGTCGCTCGCGAGCGTGCCCACGAGCGCCCCGCGCTCGTCCCAGTCGGGATCGAGGAACGGTTCCACGAGCCTCGGTCCCACAGGCGGGAGGCCGTGGAAGCGGAAGTAGCGGCTTTCCGGAGAGAGCCGCTCGACGAAGGCCAGGAGCGCGGCGGCATCTTCCCGCGTCACCGCACGGAGGCGGAGCGTCGTGCCCTCGGGGAGGATGACGTCGCGGACAACGCTCGTTGCGGTGCGCATGCGGACAGCCTTGCACGAGCGCACAGCTCCCGCGAATCCGTGAATTCCCACATGTGGGTCGGTGGACTTCGCCGGATTCGGCCCGGCGCTGCACCAGGGACGATGGGCGCATGGGCCGGCCCGACAGACGTCGCAGCGTCCTCTTCGCCGTGGCGATCGGACTCGCCGTCGGTGCGGCTCTCATCGCCGCGAGCTTTCTCAGCTCTCGATCCGGCGCAGCCTCGGAGCCGCCGGGGGAGCCGACGCAGACGCTCTCGGGTGTCGCCGAGGTCACGAGGGTGCTGGACGGCATTCCGCAGGACGGCACGGCGCTGGGTCGGGCGGAGGCCCCGGTCACGCTGGTCGAATACGCGGACATCCAGTGCCCCTACTGCGCTCAGTGGGCGCTCGGTGCGCTGCCGACGCTGGTGGAGGAGTACGTCCGCGCGGGCCAGCTTCGCATCGAGTTTCGAGGGCTGGCCTTCATCGGGCCGGACTCGGAGACGGCGCTGCGGACGGCGCTGGCCGCCGGGAACCAGGACCGGCTCTGGCAGGTCCTCGAGCTCCTCTACGCGAACCAGGGAGCGGAAAATGCAGGTTGGGTCACCGAGGACCTCCTTGCACGGCTAACCGCGAGCGCTCCGGGACTCGACCCGGAGCAGGTCGTCGCCGACAGGGAGTCGTCTGGCGTGGACGCCCAGATGGCGGAGGCCCAGGCTCAGGCGCAGGCCTCCAAGGTGCGCGGCACGCCCGCCTTCGAGATCGGCCGCACGGGAGGTGCCCTGCGGCCGCTTGCGGTCACCTCGCTCGAGCCGGCCCAGTTCGGCGCGGCGATCGAGTCGGTTCTCGCCGAATGACGGACCGGCGGCTCGTCACGACGACCGCCGCCCTCGCCCTTGCCGGGGCCGGGATCACGGCCTACCTCACGTACGCGCACTACGCCGACGCCTCCATCGCGTGCCCGACCGACGGCTGCGAGACCGTGCGCCGCTCCTCGTACGCGCTACTGGGGGCGGTCCCGGTCGCTCTGCTGGGTCTCGGCGCCTACGTCGCCATACTCGCCGCACTCTGCCTGCCGCGGGAATACGCGCGGCCCGCGGTTCTCGCGACGGCGCTCGCGGGCGTTGCTTTCAGCATGTACCTGTTCGCCGTCCAGGCGATCGGCATCGGCGCCTTCTGCACCTGGTGTCTGGCGAGTGACGTCGTCATCACCGTGATCGCCGTCCTGTCGGCCATGGCGTTCTGGACCTGGCAAGCTGACCCGGGCGCGAATGGCGGACACGGCCCATAAGACGACCGGGGAGAGCGCGGGGCCGCTGGCCAGCGGCGAGCTCGAGCTCATTGACGCGTACTGGCGCGCGGCGAACTACCTCTCGGTCGGGCAGATCTACCTGCTCGCAAATCCGCTCCTCCGCGAGCCGCTCGAGCCCGAGCACGTCAAGCCGCGCCTCCTCGGACACTGGGGCACGACACCCGGGCTCAACTTCGTCTACGCCCATATGAACCGGGCGATCCGGGCGCGCGATCTCGAGGTCATCTACATCGCCGGCCCCGGCCACGGCGGCCCGGGGATGGTCGCCAACGCCTACCTCGAGGGCACGTATTCAGAGGTCTACTCGCACGTGACCCGGGACGAGGACGGCCTCGCGGCGCTCTTCCGCCAGTTTTCGTTTCCGGGGGGCATTCCGAGCCATGTGGCGCCCGAGACGCCCGGCTCGATCCATGAAGGAGGAGAGCTCGGCTATTCCCTCGCCCACGCTTACGGCGCGGTCCTGGACAACCCCGGCCTCGTCGCGCTCTGTGTCGTCGGCGACGGCGAGGCGGAGACGGGGCCGCTCGCCACGAGCTGGCACTCCAACAAGTTCCTCAATCCCAAGAGCGACGGCGCGGTTCTGCCGATCCTCCACCTGAACGGCTACAAGATCGCCAATCCGACGGTGCTGGCCCGCATCCCGGAGGAGGAGCTCGTCGCCCTCTTCCGCGGATACGGGTACGAGCCTCTTCTCGTCACGGGCGGGTTCGACGGCGAGCCCTCGGAGCCGGTGCACCAGCGCTTCGCGTCCGCCCTCGACGAGGCGCTCGACGGGATCCGGGCGATTCAGCGGGGAGCGCGTGAAGAGAGGGGTGGCGCGCGCCGGCCCTGGCCGATGATCGTGCTTCGGACGCCGAAGGGCTGGACGGGCCCCCGCGAGGTCGACGGGCTACCGGTCGAGGGGACATGGCGCTCGCATCAGGTCCCTCTCGCCGAGACGAGGACGAACCCCGAGCATCTGCGCGAGCTGGAGGTGTGGCTCAGGAGCTACAAGCCGGAGGAGCTCTTCGACGCCCAGGGCGCGCTCGTTCCCGAGCTGGCCGCTTTGCCGCCGGAGGGCGAGCGGCGGATGAGCGCCAACCCCCACGCAAACGGAGGCGTGCTCCTTCGCGACCTGGCGCTGCCCGACTTTCGGGACTACGCGGTCGAGGTGCCGGCCCCGGGCCGGACGACCAGCGAGGCGACTCGAGTCCTGGGCGCGTTCCTGCGCGATGTCGTGAAGGCGAATCCCTCGAACTTCCGGCTCTTCGGCCCCGATGAAACAGCGTCGAACCGGCTCTCGAGCGTGTTCGAGGCGACGGAACGCGCGTGGGACGCGGAGATCGAGCCGACCGACGATCACCTCGGGCCGGACGGACGAGTCGTCGAGGTTCTCTCCGAGCACCTGTGCCAGGGGTGGCTCGAGGGCTACCTACTCACCGGCCGGCACGGTCTCTTCAACTGCTACGAGGCGTTCATCCACATCGTGGACTCGATGTTCAACCAGCACGCGAAGTGGCTGAAGGTGACGGACGCGATTCCGTGGCGGCGTCCCATCGCGTCCCTCAACTACCTCCTCACCTCGCATGTCTGGCGCCAGGACCACAACGGCTTCTCACACCAGGATCCCGGCTTCATCGACCACGTCATGAACAAGAAGGCCGAGATCATCCGCGTCTATCTGCCCCCTGACGCCAACACGCTCCTCTCCGTGATGGACCATTGCCTGCGGAGCCGCGACTACGTGAACGTCGTCGTTGCCGGCAAGCAGCCCGCGCTCAACTACCTCGGCATGGACGACGCGGTTTTGCACGCGGCGCGCGGCATCGGCATCTGGGAATGGGCCTCGAACGACGAGGACGCCGATCCGGACATCGTCATGGCGTGTTGCGGCGACGTACCGACCCTGGAGACGCTTGCAGCGGTCGACCTCCTGCGGCAGCACGTCCCCGGCCTTCGCATCCGCGTCGTCAACGTCATCGACCCGATGCGGCTGCAGCCCGACACCGAGCATCCGCACGGCCTTTCGGACTCGGACTTCGACGCGCTCTTCACCAGGGACCGGCCGGTCGTCTTCGCCTACCACGGGTATCCGTGGCTGATCCACCGCCTCACCTACAGACGCACGAACCACTCCAACATCCACGTGCGGGGCTACAAGGAGGAGGGCACGACCACGACCCCGTTCGACATGGTCATGCTGAACGACCTCGACCGCTTCCACCTCGTCATGGACGCGATCCAGCGCCTGCCCGCCCTCCCCGGCGGTGGCCGCATTCGCCAGGAGATGGCCGACGCCCGGATGCGCGCGCGCGCCTGGACGCGCGAGCACGGCGAGGACCAGCCCGAAATCAGCGAGTGGAACTGGTCCTACTGAGCGGTGGGCTCGGTTCTCGTCGTCAACGCCGGCTCGACGAGCCTGAAGCTGCGCCTCGTCGACGAGAGCGAGCAGGCCCGTGAGGTTCCCTCTCTGGCTCGAGTCGGCGGGGCCGAGCTCGACGCGGTAGCCCACCGCGTCGTCCACGGCGGGCCACATCTGCGGCATCCGGTTCTGATCGACGACGAGATTCGCCGCGAGATACTCGCGCTGGAGCCGCTCGCCCCGCTCCACAACGCGCCCGCGCTGCGGGCGATCGCCGAAGCCAAGGAGGCGTTTCCCGACCTCCCGCACGTGGCCGTGTTCGACACGGGCTTCCACGAGACGATTCCCGAGGAGGCGTCCGTCTACGCGGTTCCGGCTAGGTGGCGCGAGGAGTTCGGCGTACGCCGCTACGGCTTCCACGGGCTCTCGGTCGAGTGGAGCGTCGAGCAGACCTCGGCCATTCTCGGCCGAGACGGGCTTCGCATCGTCGTCTGTCACCTCGGCGGCGGCTGCTCCGTCACGGCGGTCAGAGACGGCCGGTCGGTGGACACGACGATGGGCTTCAGTCCGCTCGAGGGCGTCCCGATGAACACCCGCTCGGGATCGATCGACCCGGGCGCAATGCTCTATCTACTGCGCGAGAAAGGCTTCGACGTCGCGGCGCTCGACCATGCGCTCAACTTCGATTCCGGGATCGAGGGTCTGGGAGGTGGCTCTGGCGGGACGCGGGAGCTCGAGACCGCCGCCGAGGCCGGCGACCCGTCCGCGGAGCTTGCGTTCGCCGTCTTCGAGCATCGCGTGGCGGGCGCGGTGGCTGGGATGGCTGCGGCTGCGGGCGGGATCGACGCTCTGGTCTTCACGGCCGGAATCGGCGAAGGCTCGGCACGCGTGCGCGAGCGTGTCTGCCTTCGGCTCTCCTTCCTCGGCGTCGAGCTCGACCTGTCTGCGAACCGGCGCGATGTCGTGGACCGCGACATCGCGGCGCGCGATTCCTCGGTCCGCGTCCTCGTCATCCATGCCCGCGAAGAGCTCGTGGCGGCTCGAGCGGCACGCCGGCTGCTGCGGGAAACCCGTAAAGAGCCCTAGGGAGCGACCGCAACGAGGTTCGGTGCGCCCGCGGATGGCGCTGAGGAGCGCCTGCGCGACGCTGCAGCCATCACCGATCAACGTCCGCGGACACCGCGGAGGATGGGAAGGAGAAGGAAATGACCAAGAGGAAGATTTTCGAATACGGCGGAGTCGCCGCGGGCGTGGTCATGATCGCGATCGGCATCGTGTCGCTCGTGCTCGCAATCAACGGCCGCAACGAGGTTCGCTCGAGCCTCAAGCAGGAGGCGATTGTCGGTTCTCCCGACATGACTCCCGATGCGATCGCCGCGGAGGCCAAGGATGCCGGCCTGCCGGCGACCATCAAGCTCCCGACCTGCAACGTCGCCGACCAGGCGATCGACACCGGCTCCGAGGCCAAGTGCTTCGCGCAGTACATGCGCATTCACGCGCTCGAGAGCACCGGCGGCCTCACGTACGCCGAGATGGGCAGGTTCCAGTCCGCTGCCAATCCCGACGACCCGGCCGGGACGAGCGACGAGGCAGCCGCAGCGAAGGACGAGAACGGTCAGCCGATCTCGAACGGCGCCCGGAACATCTGGGTGACCGAGACGGCCCTTTCGACCGCGCTGAACGTGTCCTTCCTTGCAGAGAACATCGCGCTCTTCGGCGTGGTCGTCGGAATCTCGCTCCTGCTCGCAGGAATCGGTTTCATGATCCTGGCCCTCGGCGGCGCGCTTCGCCGAACGACGGCCGAGGCGAAGGCTCCGTTGGCGACTCCTGCACCGGCGCTCAAGTAGCGAGTCGAACCGTTCGTCCGACAAAGAGGGCCCGCATCGCGGGCCCTCTCTCTTTCACCTGTGCACGCGGTTTAGGAAACCGCTCTGCCGCCGAAAGTCCAGACGGCTCAAGCCTTGAACCTTCGACGGAAAGTCCAGTGCCCCCGACAGGAATTGAACCTGTGCACGCGGTTTAGGAAACCGCTGCTCTATCCACTGAGCTACGGGGGCTCGGCGTCAGGGTAGCTCAGCGGGTCGCGTGGTTCGGGCCCCCTCGAGCCTGCCCAACACAGTTCTTGCGCGGGCGGGTTATGCTGGCGGACGGAGAGGTTTTGCTCAGGGCCAGAATCACCGGGGTCGTAGTACTTGCATTCCTCGTCGGCGCCTCCGGTGCCGGCGCGCAGACCCCATCCCCCGATCCCGCTCCGGTCCCGCCGCCCCCGGCTCCGCCGGTCGTCGAGCCGGCTCCGACGCCCGAGCCGACCACGTCGGAACCCGCAGTCAGCGAGCAGAACCCCGCGCCCAAGCCCAAGCGCAAGGAGCGACCAGCGCCGGTGGTGCAGACCACCGTCCACCCGACCCTCGCCGAGGAAGTGCCGAGCTTCCTGAGCAGCCGGGCCTCCGCTTCCAAGACGAGTGTGGTTCCCGTCTCCGCTCCCGTGGTCGCGGCTACCGGATCCCATGGATCCCCGGTCGTCTTGATCCTCGTCTTCATTCTCGGCTCGGCGAGCCTCCTCGTCGCGTTGCTCAAAGACGTTTCCGTCGAACGGTTGGACGCGGTGCCCCTCATCCTCACCGAGCACCGCGGCGAGGTCATGTACATCAGCTCCGCGCTCCTCCTCGGGGTCGGAATCGGGCTGTTCGCCGCCTTCTCCCTCCAGTAGCAATGCGCATCGCCAAGGTGGCAGCCGTTCCGATCGTCCTCGCCGGCATGTTGCTGGGCGGGGCAGGCGCCGCGGGGCCTCCGACGTTGGAGAAGCCTCTCATCCAGACGGGGCCGGGCAGCGTCAGCGGCTCCCTGCCCGGCTGGACGCAGCAGGCAGGTGGGACATTCACGTTCGTCAACCAGGATCCGAACCCGAGCGTGACGTCCCAGTGCGGGCTCGACGGAGAGTCGTGGGCCGTATGCTCGTCCCCGTACGAACTGGCGGCCCCGCTGCCGGACGGGGAGCACAGCTTCCTGGTGCGGGTCATCACCGGCGACCCGGCAAACCCGACCGAGCGAAGCACGCCGGCGGAATGGCACTGGACAGTAGACTCGACGCCGCCGTCGCTTCCTGGTAACGAGACCGCCCAGGCGACATCCCCGGCAGGGGCCGTCGTCTCCTTTTTCGCATTGGACAACCTGGATCCGAGCCCGCAGTTCGCGTGTGATCCAGCGTCCGGGACGCTCTTTCCCTTCGGGCAGACAAACGTGTCGTGCACTGCCACTGACCACGCAGGTAACCAGGCCCAGGGCACGCTTCAGGTGAGCGTGATCGACACCACTCCACCTGTCCTCGCCCCCCATATCGACGTGCCCGCGACGACGCAGACTGCGCCAGGGGGTGCCGTGGTCGAGTTCACCTACGCGGCGGACGCGGTCATCGATGCTGGCGATCCGAATCCGACGGTGACGTGCTCGCCCGCGTCCGGGTCGCTGTTTGAGTTCGGGACGACGATCGTGACGTGCACGGCCACGGACAAATGGGGAAACGTGAGCGAGCCCGATCAGTTCGAGGTTCTGGTTCAGGCGGGCGAGATCCCGCCGAAGCCCACGTTGGCGTGGAGCGTCCCTTCGATCACCAACGAGACCAGCGTCGACTTCACCTTCTCCGCCGATTCCGGTTCGATGGTCGTTCCACCCGACTGCCGTCTCGAGGGACCGGGTCAAAGCGGCGAGTTCGCGCCGTGCGAGAGCAATACCGAGCAGGGCTACTCGGATCTCTCGGACGGCGGCTACCTCTTCACGCTCCGAGTGACGAACTCGATCGGAAACGTGAACCAGCGCACTCGCGCCTGGACCGTCGACACGGCGCCGCCAGCTCCCGTGGGCGCGTTCCGGACGCGGGCCGGCAACGGGCGGGTCAAGCTCATGTGGACGAAGCCGGTCGACCTCGGCTATGACCACGTTCTCATCGCCAGGAAGCGGGTCGGCGGGTCGAGCTGGAAGAAGATCGGGATCCGGAGAGATGTCTCGTCACTCGTCGATTGGACGGCCTCGAACGACGTCCTGTACGCCTACTCGATTCGCAGCATCGACAAGGCCGGAAACAGCTCGACCGCGTCAACGGCACGGGGACGGGCCAGCAAGATCCTCTCGCCGCAGTTCGATGCGACGTTGGGCGGTACTCCGCTGATCGACTGGGTTTCGTCACGACATGCCACGTACTACAACATGCAGCTCTGGCGAAACGGCAGGAAGATCCTCAGCGTCTGGCCGCTGAAATCGGCCTATCGGCTGCGATCGTCGTGGACGTTCAACGGGCGGCAGTACACCCTCGGCTCCGATTCCTACCGCGTCTACGTCTGGCCCGGCTTCGGGCTGAAGTCCGCGGCGAGGTACGGCTCCCTGCTCGGCTGGTCGCAGTTCGCCGTACGGTGATCTCGCGGAGCTAGACCCCGGCCAGGATCTCGTTCGCGTAGAAGCGGAGGAAGCCCTCCTGCTCCGGGCCGATCTGGTGCACGAAGACGTGGTCGTAGCCCGCATCCTCGAAGCGCTTGATGTGCTCGCGGTGTCGCTCCGGGTCGGGCCCACACGGGACGATCTCCGCCATGTCGTCCTTCGTGACCATCTGGACGGCGTCCTCGAAGTCGGACGGCCGCGGTAGCTCGCGCCCAAGCTCACCCTTGAGCGCGATGTTCGCCCAGAGCTTGTGGGCTGTCTCGAGGGCCTCGTCCTCGTCCTCGCCCCAGCAGCAGTGCAGCATCCCGTAGCGCGGCTTGCCGCTGCCGCCGTTCGAGTCGAAAACCTCGACCACCTCCGGGTCGGGAGCGCTGTTCACGAGGGCGTCGCCGTGCTCGGCGGCAATCTCCGCCGCATTCGGGGCGCCCGCAGCGATGGCGAGCCGCATCGGCTCCTCGGGGATGTTGTAAACGCGCGCGTGGTCGACGGTGTAGTGCTCGCCGCGATGGGTCTGTTCGCCCCCCTGCCAGAGAAGGCGCATGACTTCGATCGCCTCCACGAACATCTCGAGACGAACGTCGGCCGCCGGCCACGGGTCGCCGAGGATGTGCTCGTTCAGGTTCTCGCCTGTCCCGATGCCGAACGTGAAGCGGCCGGGCATGAGACAGGCGGCGGTTGCCGCGGCCTGGGCGACGATCGCGGGATGGATGCGGATGAGCGGGCACGTGACCCCGGTCGTCAGGCTCAGGTTCTCGGTCGCCTCGGCGATGCCGCCGATGACGCTCCAGACGAACGGGCTGGACCCCTGCGCGTCGACCCAGGGGTGGTAATGGTCGGAGATGAAGGCGTACTCGAAGCCCGCTTCTTCGGCGCTTCGCGCCAGCTCGACGAGCTCGCGAGGGCCCCAGTCCTCGCTTGCGAGTGCGACACCGATCTCGGCCATCGCCTCCGTCTACCTCTTTGCCGAGCCGCTAAACGGTCAGGGAACGATGTTGCTGCGTTCGCCGATCGCGTCCTCGGCCCAGTCCTCGACGAGCGAGATGAGCCGCTCCTCTTGTCCCTCGGCAGTCTGCGGAAGCTCGATGTAGACCTGGTGCACCGTAGCCTCCATGTCCGGCGCGATCTCATAGCGCCGCTCCGCGACGATCTCGACGGACCCGAGCTCGTCGAGCAGCGACTGCGCGAGCCGGTAGACCTCGGCCTCCGTGGCCTCGCGTCCGGAGTAGACCCCGAAGTTGACGACGAGCCGCCTGCTCGCCCGCCCTTCCCCTGTGAAGACGAGTGTGGAATCGGTCACGTGCCGCTCATACCCTCTCGGGGCTCCCATCTGAACATCCGAAGCGCGAGGACCACTCCGACCGCGCCCCAGAGAGAGACGACGGCGATGGCTCCGAGGGACTTCGAGAGGGCGTCCTCTTCGAGAAATACGTGCCTCATGAGCTCGAGGAGGTACGTGAGCGGAAGGACGTCGGCGATCGCGCGCAGGAACGCGGGCATCGACTCCGTGGACCAGAAGACCCCCGAGATGAAGACCATCGGCAGGTAGATCGCGTTCACGATCGCCGAGGAGCCTTCGGCGCTCTTCACCAGGCCGGTGAGGGCGAGGCCGAGCGCGGCAAAGGCGACGGTGCCGAGGAGGAGCGTGAAGACGAATGTCCCCGGGGACTGCGGGAGGTCGGCGTCGATCAGGAACTTTCCGATCAGAAGCTGGATCACAGCTTCGAGCCCGATGACGAGGAGCGTCGAGCCGATGACTGCGCTCATGTAGACCCGCGGCGGAAGCGGAGTGCCGCGTACGCGCTTGAGGACGCCCGACTCCCGGCGCACGACGAGCTGAATCGCGAGCCCCGCGAAGGCCGTCGAGACGATCCCGTAGCCGAGCAGTCCCGCGAGCAGGTACGTGCCCGCGCTCACTCCTCCGATGGTGTCGCTGTCGCCGTAGATGGATCCGAGCAGGACGAGGAAGATGATCGGCAGGAGGAACGTGAAGAACGCGGCTTCGCGACTTCGCCAGAAGATGCGCTGCTGCGCGGCGAGCTCGTGAAAGAAGAGCCTCATCCGACCTCGGCCTCCTCGCGCGTCAGCTCAAGATAGAGATCCTCGAGCGAGCGGCGGCGCACCTCGATGCCGTCGAGCTCGAAGCCTTCGGCGAGCGCCTGCCCGGTCAGCTCGTGCAGGACGCGCGTGGGCTCGTCGGTCGCAATGACGAGCTCCTCGCCGTCGCGGCGGTAGCGGATCTCGACGCCGGTGGCTCCCGAGAGGAGCTCGCGCGGCGAGCCGGTCGCAACGATGCGCCCGTCACGGAGGATGGCGAGGCGGTCTGCGAGGGTCTGCGCCTCCTCCATGTAATGCGTGGTCAGGAGGATGCTCTTGCCGAGCGCGCGCAGGTCGCGGATGGTCTCCCAGGCCTGGCGGCGTGCGGCGGGGTCGAAGCCCGTGGTCGGCTCGTCGAGGAAGATGAGCTCCGGGTCGCCGATCAGCGCCAGCGCGAGGTCGAGGCGGCGGAGCTGCCCGCCCGAGAGCGTGCGCACCCGGGTGTCCCGCTTCTCGGCGAGCCCCACGAGCTCGATCACCTCGCCCACGCCGCGGGCGCGCTCGTAATAGCCGGCGAAGAGCTCCAGGATCTCCCGGACGGAGAGAAGGGGGTAGACGGCCGAGGACTGGAGGACGATGCCGATGCGCGCGCGGAAGTCGCTGCCGCTGCGAGCCGGATCCGTGCCGAGCACCTGCACCGTGCCCTCGTCCCGGTCGCGGTAGCCCTCGAGGATCTCCACCGTGGTCGTCTTGCCCGCGCCGTTCGGCCCGAGCAGGGCGAAGACCTCGCCGGGCTCGACGCGGAAGCTGACCCCGTGCAGAACCTCGCGCGGCCCGTAGGACTTCTTCAGGCCCGAGACCTCGATCGCGCTCACGGGGCCAGAATACTGACCGGTTCAGGGCAGGCCGCACCTACACTGCGGACATGAAGGCCGTTGCCGCCGCAGCTTGCGTCCTCGTGCTCGCGGCCTTGGCCGGGAACGCCTCGGCCGCGTTCCAGTCATCGGTCAGCCGTCTTCCGCCTGATGTGCGCGAGCGCGTGAACGGCTCGTCCTGGCACCCGGGCTGCCCGGTGCCGCTGCGGAAGCTCCGGCTCGTCCGCGTCTCGATCCACAAGTTCGACGACTCCAAGGAGCAGGGCCGGCTCATCGTCCACCGGACGCAGACGCACAAGATCGTCACGGTCTTCCACAAGCTCTGGCGCGCCGACTACCCGATCCGCCGCATGCGCCTCGTCGACGCCTTCGGTGCCGACGACGATCGCTCGATGAACGCGGACAACACTTCGGCCTTCAACTGCCGTTACGTCGCGGGCACGAGCAACTGGTCGATGCACGCTTACGGCAAGGCGATCGACCTCAATCCGGTCGAAAACCCCTACGTCTCCGGGAGCCACGTCTCACCGGAGAAGGGCGCGAAGTACGCCGACCGCTGCTGCCACCGCGCGATCATCCACCTCGACGACGACGTCGTGCGGGCGTTCGCGTCGGTGGGCTGGGGCTGGGGCGGCTCCTGGTCCGGCGGGACGAAGGACTACCAGCACTTCTCGACGACCGGCGGCTAGCCG
>DATEOR010000093.1:0-2030 GCA_035273885.1 Gaiellaceae bacterium | reverse complement strand
TCCGCCGACGCGCGTCGTGGAGCCCGTCGACCGGACGACCACGATCCCGGCCGGCGCGCTCTGCCCCTTCGAGTTCGTCGTGCGCTCGGAGGGATTCCGCACGACAACGACCTTCACCAACGCGGATGGAAGCCTCAACGGCTTCACGATCCATCTCACGAGCTGGCACACCACCTACTCGAACCCCGCCAATGGGAAGGCGCTCCGTGTCACCTTCTCGGGCCCGGTGATCGTGGAGACACTTCCGGACGGGAGGGCGCTCGTTCGGATTCCCGGCAACGACCCGCGCATCGTGGCGCAAGGCGAAGGCCCGATCTACACGGACAGCGGCCTGATCGTCTACATCGCGCCGGACACCGTGAACTGGGACGTGCAGATCGACCTACTCCACGTCGCGGGTGGCCGCCGCGAGAACGAGGACTTCGTCGCAGCTGTCTGCGGCGCGCTCGCCTGATACTCGGCCTCGGGGCCCCGCTTCGGCGGGGCCCTCCGCCGAGCTATGCGGCGGCGATTCTCTGGAGGAGCCCGTCGACCCGGGCGAAGCCGCTCTTCGCACCTTCCTCGACGCCGTACTGCATCGTCGTGTCGCGCTCGTCCGTCGACTCGAAGCGCATCGTCTGCGTCAGCCTCGTCTGCTCGCCCAGGTCTTCGAACTCGAGCGTCTGCAGGTGGTTCTGGAATGTCTGCACGAGCCGCTCGGGCGGCTCGACCTCGCGAAACTCGCCCTCGACGACGCCCTTGGCCGTGCGGAAGCGATACGTGCCGCCCGCACGGACGTCCATCTCCTCGACCACGGTGCCGTCGCCCCACCACTCCGGGATCAGCTCCGGGTCCGTCCACACCGAGAAGACGTGCGCACGCGGCGCGTCGAAGACGCGCTCCACTCGGATCTCGAGCTCGTTCGGCGTCGTGACAGTGGTCTCGTTCACGGTCACGCGACCGCCTTCTTCACCAGGGCGCGGATCTTCTTCTCGTCCGCGGCAGTCAGCTTCGTGAGGGCGTATGCGATCGGCCACATGGAGCCGTCGTCGAGGCCCGCGCTGTCGTTGAAGCCGAGCATCGCGTAGCGCTCCTTGAATTTCCCCGCGTCGCGGAAGAAGACGACGACCTTGCCGTCCTTGTTCGCGTACGCCGGCATCCCGTACCAGGTCTTGGGGGTGAGGCCGGGCGCGGTTTCCTTCACGATCGCGTGGATCTTCTTGCCGAGCGCGCGGTCGGTGGGCGCCATCTCGGCGAGCGCGGCGTCGATCGCCTCCTCGCCCTGAGCGGCTGCCTTCAGCTCCTTGGCGCGGGCTCTCATCGCCGCCTTTTCCTCGGCCGAGAATCCTTCCTTCTTCTTGGTGGGGCTCATCGTGCTCCTTTCGTCCGTTCGACGACCTGCGCGAAGCGGTCGAGCCGCGCGAGCCACGTGCTGATGCCGTCGAAGGCGTACGGCACGAGCATGCACCTGCGGACGCGGCCGATCTTCTCCGTCGTAACGAGCTCCGCGTCTTCTAGCAGCCGAATGTGCTTCTTCATGCCGGTGAGCGACATGCCGAAGGGCTCGGCGAGCTCGCTGATCGTCGCGCTGCCGGAGCCGAGCCGTTCGAGGACGG
Source organism: Gaiellaceae bacterium (assembly GCA_035273885.1). Taxonomy (GTDB): domain Bacteria; phylum Actinomycetota; class Thermoleophilia; order Gaiellales; family Gaiellaceae; genus DATEOR01. Next base: position 435 of record DATEOR010000093.1, on the reverse strand, counting down.
CACGGCGAGTCGGATCGGCGAGAGCTTCGAACGCGCGGTCGATGGCGGGTTGATACTGAACCATATGGTTCAGTATTAGCAGACTCACCCGGGGAGAGCAAATTGCGCGAGGCGGCTTCGCCGGCTAAGGAGTATCGAGATCCGGCTTCAGGACGGTGCACATGAAGCCGAACTGGGAGTGCGGGAGGAAGGCCGCCGAGTCGATGCTCGGGCTGCCGAACCAGCTGTTCGGAACCGGCGCCTTCACCTTCTTGCCCGTGACGCCGCCGTCGTCGATCCGGAGCACGTCCACCCCGCGATAGGCGTCAGCGGTATAGACGATCTCGCCGTTCGGATCTGTGGGCGACCAGTACGCCGCCCACGTCGAGCCGGCGGCCGGAATGTAGTAGCCGACCTGGGCAATGTCGGTCGGCGTCCGATAGTCGAGGAAGCGCA
>DATEOR010000092.1:0-7598 GCA_035273885.1 Gaiellaceae bacterium | reverse complement strand
CAGGCATCGGCAAGCACCCCCGCCTGCTCCGGCTCCCCGAAAGTGGTCAGATCGCCGGCGAGGAGGATCGCGTCGACGCGGCCGGCGATGTCTGCGAACGCCTCCGCGATGGCAGCACGATTCTCCTCGCTGCAATGCACGTCGCCCGCGGCCGCGATCCGGATGGCCTCTCGTTTCGTCATCCGGGCCAGGAGGGTACCCGGATCGTGCCGATGTCCAACGAGAGCCTCCCCGCCATGCTTGCGACCCTGAAGCGCTCCGCCGGGGCCCTGCGTGAGGCCGGTGTGCCCTTCATGCTCGGCGGCGGGCTCGCGTGCTGGGCGCGCGGCGGGCCCGAGTCCGACCACGATCTCGATCTGATGGTCAAGCCCGAGGACGCCGAGCAGGCGCTCGAGACTCTGACCGCCATCGGCCTCCGTCCCGAGAAGCCATCAGAGGGTTGGCTCTACAAGGCCTTCGACGAAGACGACGTGATGGTCGACATCATCTTCTCCCCGGTCGGAGTCGCGATCACGGACGAGGTGCTCGCCCGCGCGGACATGCTGGAGGTCGAGGCTCAGCCCATGCTGGTCATGACCCTGGACGACGTGCTCGTGACGAAGCTCCTCGCCCTGGACGAGAACTCGCTGGACTACAAGGCGGTGCTGCAGATCGCGCGCAGCCTCCGCGAGCAGATCGACTGGGAGGACGTACGCTCGCGCACGGCCGGCTCGGCCTACGCGGCGGCCTTCTTCACGCTCGTCGAGGAGCTCGGCGTGGCCGTGACCTCGCGAAACGGCGGGTAGACCGGCCGGGAGCGGCGCGCTCCGTCGGGCAGCGTCTCCGGGAAGCCTGCGGCGATCGCCTGGCCGGCCTGTCGCCAGAGATGGCGGATCTCGTCCCCCACCAGCTCGGCCGCTCGCTTGTAGCCGCGCCCCGACTTCGGGAGCTTTCCGAGGTCCATCGGCTCGCCCCAGACGACCGCGCAGGGCATCCGGTTCTTGCGCGACCATCCGAAGGAATAGACGCCGCACGGCACGATCGGCACTTCCTCCTGGAGCGCGATCATCGTCGCTCCCGGGAGCACCTCGCCCGGATAGCCGAGCTTCTGCCGCGTCCCCTCGACGAAGACTCCGACCATGTGGTCCTCGCGAGCGATCTGGCGGGCGAGCCGCAGCGATTCTCTGTCGCCTTCTCCGCGCCGGACCGGGAAGGCGCCGGTCCACGAGAGGACGTCGCCGACCCCAGGCATCTCCAGAAGCTCCGCCTTCGCCATGAAGTAGAGCGTGCGCGGCGAGAGCGACCCGACGAGCGGCGGGTCGATGGCCGAGAGGTGATTTATCGCAGCGACGCCGCCGCCGGTCTCCGGCATGCGCTCCAGGCCGTACCCGTAGGACGGAGCGAGCCAGATCGTCACGGGCGCGACGAGCCGGCGCGCCCACGGCCACATCCTTTCGGGATCGCTTTCCCAGAGCTTCGAGACGAGTCTGCCGGGTGCGGACACCGCGGCGAGTGTAACGCTAGTCTCGTAGCACGCTGATGGACCGATACGACCCGCAGGCAGTCGAGGCCAAATGGCAGGCCGAATGGGAGCGCGAAGGCGCTTTCGTCGTCCCGAACCCATCTCCCGAGGACGCGCCGCACGAGCACACCTACGTGCTGGAGATGCTGCCCTACCCGTCCGGCGAGCTGCACATGGGCCACGTGCTGAACTACACGCTCGGCGACGTCGTGGCGCACATCCGCCGCCGCCGCGGCTTCACGGTGCTCAGGCCGATCGGCTACGACGCGTTCGGGCTCCCGGCGGAGAACGCGGCGATCCGCGAAGGCGGCCATCCCCGCGACGTCACGAACCGCAACATCGCAGCGATCCGCGAGCAGATGAAACGCCTCGGCTGGTCGATCGACTGGAGCCGCGAGCTTTCGACCGCCGAGCCCGACTACTACCGCTGGACGCAGTGGCTCTTCGTCAAGTTCTTCGAGGCGGGCCTCGCCTACCGCAAGGGCGCGGTTGTCAACTGGTGCCCGAACGACCAGACAGTGCTCGCCAACGAGCAGGTGATCGACGGCCACTGCGAGCGTTGCGGGTGGGAGGTCGAGGCGCGCACGCTCGAGCAGTGGTTCTTCCGCATCACCTCCTACGCCGACCGGCTCCTCGACGACATGGCGATGCTCGAGTCCTGGCCCGAGCGCGTGCTGACCATGCAGCGCAACTGGATCGGGCGCTCCGAGGGCGCCGAAGTCGTCTTCCGGATCGAGGAGCTCGACATCGACATCCCCGTCTTCACGACGCGGCCCGACACGCTCTTCGGCGCGACGTTCTTCGTCCTCGCGCCCGAGCACCCGCTCGCCGAGAAGCTGGTCAAGGGAACTCCGCACGAGCAGGAGGTCCTGGACTACGTGCGCCACGCCGCCGGGCGCTCGACGGCGGAGCGGGCCGATCCCGAGAAGGAGAAGTCCGGCGTATTCACCGGCCGGTTCGTGACCAACCCGGTGAACGACAACCGCCTCCCGATCTGGGTCTCCGACTACGTGCTCATGGAATACGGCACCGGCGCGATCATGGCCGTGCCCGCGCACGACGAGCGCGACTACGCGTTCGCGCAGCGCTTCGAGCTCCCGGTGAAGACGGTCGTCGTCCCGGCCGACGGCGAGGTGCCCGACGACGAGGCGTTCGTCCCGCACTCCGACGACGAGGTGCTCGTCGAGTCGGCGCAGTTCTCCGGAATGACGAGCCCCGAGGCGAAGAAGGCAATCATCGAGTGGCTCGAGTCCCGCGAGCGCGGCCGGCCTGCGGTCAGCTTCCGCCTCCGCGACTGGCTGCTCTCACGGCAGCGCTACTGGGGCTGCCCGATCCCGATCCTCTACTGCGACGAGTGCGGGCTGGTGCCCGTGCCCGAGGAGGACCTGCCGGTGCTCCTGCCGGAGGTCGAGGAGTACGTGCCGAAGGGGCGCTCACCGCTCGCGGCGGCGGAGGACTGGGTCAATACGAGCTGCCCGAAGTGCGGTGGGCCGGCGAAGCGCGAGACCGACACCATGGACACCTTCGTCGACTCGTCCTGGTACTACCTCCGCTACTGCGATCCCAAGAACGGCGAGGCGCCCTTCGACCGCGGGATGGTCGACTACTGGCTGCCGGTCAACCAGTACATCGGCGGTATCGAGCACGCAATCCTGCACCTCCTCTACGCGCGCTTCTTCACCAAGGTCATGTACGACCTCGGCATCGTCGGCTTCCAGGAGCCGTTCGCCCGCCTCTTCAACCAGGGGATGCTCTATTACCGCGGCGCGAAGATGTCCAAGTCGAAGGGAAACGTCGTCGCGCCGGACGAGATGGTGGAGCGCTACGGCGCCGAGGCCGTGCGCCTGTACGTGCTCTTCATGGGTCCCGCCGAGGCGGACAAGGAGTGGCAGGACGCGGGCATCGAGGGCATGTTCCGCTTCCTCAGCCGGCTCTGGCGGCTCGGACTCGAGGTCGCCGAGACGGGTGCGGCGGGAGAGCCGGAGGGCCCGCTGGTCGTGAAGGCGCACGAGACCATCGCCAAGGTCTCCGACGACATCGAGCGCCGCTTCCAGTTCAACACGCCGATCGCGGCGGTCACGGAGCTCGTCAACGACATCTACGCGGCGAAGGACGATCCCGGGCAGGCGGGCGCCGTGCGCTTCGCGACCGAGACCGCGATCAGCCTCATCCAGCCTTACGTGCCGCACATGACAGAAGAGCTGTGGCAGCGCCTCGGTCACGAGCGCCTCTGGCAGACCGCGTGGCCAGAGGCCGACCCCGCCTTCCTCGAGCGCGAGACCTTCGAGCTCGTCGTCCAGGTCAACGGCCGCGTGCGCGGGAAGGTGGAGGTGCCGGCCGGCCTCGACGAGGACGAGCTCGTCGCGCGCGCGAAGGAGCTCCCGCGCGTCGCCGCGCACCTCGACGGCAAAGAGCTGAAGAACGCGATCGTCGTTCCCGGCCGCCTCGTGAACCTGGTCGTCTAGCCGCCCTGGCCGGCGGTGGCTTCGCCGGGGCAAGCCCGGCTTCGCCCGCCGCCTGACGACGCCTAGAACCGCGCCGGCGGCATATCCGAGTCGCCGTCTAGTTCCTCGCCTATGGTGAGGACGTGTTGCTCGTCGACGTCCTCGTCGTGCTCTGGGTCGCGCTCTTCGCGCTCCAGGGCGCCTACCGCGGGCTCGTAGCGCAGGCGCTCTCCCTCGTCGGGCTCGCCATCGGCGCGCTCGCGGGGTCGTGGATCGCGCCCAAGCTCCTCTCGGAAGGATCGTCCTGGGTTTCGATCGCGAGCCTGATCGGGGCGATCGTCGGCGCTGCCTTGCTGGGCGCGGCGAGTGCGACGCTTGCCGAGACTCCTCGCCGGTTCCTCGCCTTGCGGCCCGGCCTGCGCGCGGCCGACTCCTTCGGCGGGGCGGTCATCGGCGGGGCTCTGGGACTCGCTCTCGCCTGGCTGATCGCGGTGGTCGCGGTGCAGCAGCCCAGCCTCGGCTTCCGCCAGGACGTGCGGGAGTCCACGATCCTGCCGCAGCTGATGCGCGCGGTTCCGCCCGACCGTGTGCTCCAGGCGCTCGCCCGCTTCGACCCCTTCCCGGAACTGACGCTCTCGGGGGGACGCCTGCCGCCTCCGGACCCGAGCGTGCTCCAGACGCCTGGGGCGAAGGCGGCCTCGACGAGCGTCGTGAAGGTCTACGGCACCGCCTGCGGGCTCGGGATCCAGGGCTCGGGTTGGGTCGTGCGGCGCGACCTGATCGCCACGAACGCGCACGTGATCGCCGGCGAGCACGACACGAACGTGGTCGCGCCGAACGGGCAGTCACTCTCGGCGCAGGTCGTCTACGTGGACACGCAGAACGACGTCGCGCTTCTCAGCGTGGACGGGTTGCGGACAGCTCCGCTTGCGATCACCGGGAGCGACGACTACCCGCGACCCGTGGTCATCGTGGGGTATCCCCGCGACGGGGCGCTGGTGGGCGTCGCGGCGACGGCAGGCGCGCCGAGGACGGTGATCGCCCCGAACGCCTACGGGAGGCACGTCGGTCCGCGCAGCGTCGTGCCTCTGCGCGGCCAGGTCGAGCCGGGCGAGAGCGGCGGGCCCGTCGTCGACTCCGAGGGAGGGGTCGTGGCGATGATCTTCGGCGGCGCCAAGAACGGCGGGAACGGGTTCGCGGTGCCGGTCACGGTGGTGCGGGACGCCGTGCCGAAGGCAACGCAGCCGGTCTCGTCCGGCCCCTGTATCGACTAGGGCACACGCCGGCACGAACCCGGCGCACTCAGCGTCACACCGGAGCGCATTCGAGGCGCACGATCGGGACATGCGCGTCCTGGCCTGTCTCTTCCTGCTGGTTGCTTGCCTGTTGCCGGCCCCGGCCGCCGGGGGCGCGTTTTCGCGCACGCCCGTCGAGGACGTCGGCATTCCGTTCTGGTGCGACTGGGGCTACGACTGGGACGAGCGCTGTTACCGCGACGACACGGCCAGGCTTCCTGTCGGCGGGGTCGACGACAAGGTATGGCGCGCGGCACTTCGCTTTTCGCTCGATGGGCTGCCCATGGGCGCGCGGATAGCGAATGCGCGGCTCGAGCTCTATTTCGACGGCGCGTGCGTCGCGCCTCGGCGCCGGGTCGGCCCCTGCGCGAATCCCGAATACGCCGTTGACGCGCATGCAGTCCTGAGCCCGAGCTGGACGAAGGAGCGCGAGGTCGACTTCGATCCGGTCGCGGCGGCTTCGACGACTGTCTCGGCAGCGTTCGCGCACTGGAGCGCATGGGACCTGACCGAGCTGGTCTCGGCCTGGGTGTTCGGGGCCGTCCCGAACCGTGGCGTTCTCCTGAAGCTCGCCGAGGAGGAGGAGGACTTCGGCGTGGGGGGCCCTTACTTCCCGTCGAGCTCTTTCGGGACAGCGTCCATCCGCCCGCGACTCGTCGTCTCGTACACCGTCCCGACCACCGGGCTCTCGCCCTAGGCGCGCCGTGCAGCTTCCCGACATCTCCCGACGGCGGGCCCTTGCCTACGTGCTCGCACTCCTCGCCGTGCTTACCCTGGCCGGCCGGGTGGCGCTGAGGGACGAGAGCCCGGCACCCGCCGCGGCGCCGCTGAACCTGAAGGCCGAGGCGGCGCCGACACGGAAGGTTGTCGTGCACGTCGTCGGCCAGGTCATCAAACCCGGCCTCTACAGCCTTCCCGAGGGGAGCCGCGTCGACGATGCCATCGAGCGCGCGGGTGGCCCGAAGCCACGGGCCGCGCTCGCCCTCGTGAATCTGGCTGCGCCGGTCGCCGACGGCCAGCAGGTGATCGTGCCGTCGAACCGCCAGGCCGCTCAGGCTCTCGAAGGAGGTCCCGTGGTCGGAGGCGCAGGTGGCCGCGTTCACTTGAACTCCGCCACGCTCGATCAGCTCGACGAGCTCCCGGGAATTGGACCGGTCACGGCCCAGAAGATCCTCGACTATCGATCCGAGCACGGCGCGTTCGGCTCGGTCGACGAGCTCGACGCAGTGCCAGGCATCGGTCCAGCGACCCTCGACGAGCTCCGCGACTTCGTGGACCTGTGAGGCCGACACGCCCATCCCGGCGCCTCACCTTCTCGCGGCTGCCTTGTGCCTCGGCCTTGGCAGCTCCCTTGTCATACGCGGTGCGTCGCCCGCGGTCGGCGTGGCCGCCGTCGCGCTCGCCGCCCTGGCGCTCGGAGAGAGACGCCTTCGACTCCTCGCTCTGGCGGCAGCGCTTCTCCTCGCCGGCCTTTGGTGGGGCAGCGTCAGGCTCGAAGCGCTCGATCACAGCGTGCTTCGGGCTGAGATCGGCCGCGCGGGGCCCGCCCTGCTCGAAGTGACCGGCCCGAGCCGGCGGAGCCCGTTCGAGGTTCGTGTCCCGGTGCGCGTGCTGCGTTTCGGTGCGGAGAGTCCGCGCGAGCGGGCTCGGCTCGACCTTCCTGCAGGCCGTGCCCCTCCGCAGGGCGCTCTCCTGAAAGCCATCGTCGAGGTCGAGGCGCCTCGTCCGGAGGAAGACGGGTTCGACGAGGCGGGTTACCTTCGTCGGCAGGGCGTCCACGTCATTCTCACGGCGAACACATTCACGGTCGTGGGTCACCGCGGAGGGCTGGGCGGCATCGCGGACCGCGTTCGCGCCGCGATCGCCCGCTCGCTTGCACGCGGCCTGAGCGGGGAGCGGCGTGCAGTCATCGCCGCGGTGGTTCTGGGCGAGGACGAGGGGCTGAGCCCGACTCTCAGGGACGACTTCCGGGCCTCGGGCCTCTACCACCTGCTTGCCGTATCCGGCCAGAACGTCGCCTACGTCGTGGCCGGGATGCTCGCGCTCGCGTGGCTCCTCGGAATCTCCCGCTGGATCGGCGAAGTCGGTGCCCTGATCGCCGTCGGGGGGTATCTGATGGCGGTCGGCTGGCAGCCGTCGGTCGTGCGCGCGGGCGTGGCAGGTGGGCTCGCTTCGCTGGCCTGGCTCGCGGGCAGAGCGCGCGATCGCTGGTACTTCCTGCTCGTCGGTGCGGCCGTCCTCCTGGCCTGGAATCCGTATTCGCTCCTCGAGCCCGGGTTCCAGCTCTCTTTCAGCGCCGTTGGCTCGATCTTCCTACTCGTGCCGCGAATCGAGGCGTGGTTCGCGGGCTATCCGGTC
>DATEOR010000091.1:0-22466 GCA_035273885.1 Gaiellaceae bacterium | reverse complement strand
CGGGCACGAGGATGTCGGAAACGAACGGAGAGACCATCCCGGCTGTCGCGAGCTTGACCCAGTGCTGGCCACCGTCCGCGGTCTTGTAGGCGCCTTGCTGCGTGCCGGCGTAGACGGTGTCGGCATCGGTTGGGTCGGTCTCGAGCGAGTGGGCGTAGGTGGACAGACCCGCCGAAGCCACGACGAGGCTGTCGCCGCCGGGAGTGAAAGCGTCCACGGCGCCTTCGGCGAGCACGTAGACGACCGAATCCGGCGCGATCGAAACTGCGGAGATGTGCCTGGAATCGATCTTCGTCCAGTTTGCGCCTCCGTCCACTGAGCGGAACAGGCCGTCGGTTGTCCCCGCGTAGACGTGCTCAATGTCGTTCGGGTCGATCGCGACGTCGTTGACCGAATCGTGAATGAGCGGAAGATCGGTCGAGCTCCACGACTCGCCGCCGTCCGTCGAGCGGTGGATCGTCGTGCTCGCGCCGACGAGGACGCTGTTCGCGCTGGCGTCGACCGCGTAGACGACTTCCGGAACGGTGAGGCTCGACGGATCCCACGTCGCCGCCCCGTCGCTTGTCACCCAGAGGTCGCCGGCGGCGACGAGGTAGAAGCGGTCCGAGTCGGTCGGGTCGGCCGCGATGTCGAGGGCTTGCCCGAACATGCCGTCGCTTGCGTGCTGCCAGGTGCCGGCGTCGTCGTCCGAACGGAACACTCCCTCCCAGGTGCCGGCGAGGTACTGACCCTCGACGCCGGGGACTGCGGCGAGCGACTCGACCAGCGTGCCGCCCATCCCTCCGGAGGTGAGTGCGAAAGTGCCGCCCGCGTCGGTCGAGCGATAGACGCCGAACCCGCCCGCGTAGACCGTCCCTGGGTTCGACGGATCGCCGAAGAATTCGCTGTCCATGCCGCCGCCGGCGCTCTTTGGCGATTCGGCCGCGACCGACCAGGTGGCGCCGCCGTCGGTCGAGCTGACCACATCGGTGCCGACCACGGCGAGCACCGTGGTCGGGGTCGTGGCGAGCGTGGCCACGCGGGTGAGGGCGTGTCCCGGCCGGGGCGTGACGACCTCCTCCCAGTTCACGCCTCCGTCCGTCGAGCGGTAGACCCCGAGCGGGTTGACCTCTGCATAGAGCGTTTGGGCATCCGCCGGGTCGACTGCGAGCCGCTCGATGCTCGGCGGGTAGGGCGAGCCGGGCTCGATCTGCGTAGGGATCCCGTCGTGGCGGTCGATCCAGTTGTCTCCGCCGTCGTACGAAAACTGGATCGTCCCCAGCTCGGTTCCGACGTAGATTGCATCCGCCGAGACCACGAGAAGCGAGCGAGCGCCACCGTCGGGCGGCGTGCCTGCAGCTGTCCAGATCTGGCCGCCGTCCGCGCTCGTGTACAGCGCTCCGTCGACGAGTGCGAAGAGGCCGGCCGCCGTCCAGCTCAGGAGCGGCCAGAAGGAGCCCGAGAATCCGGAAGAGGGAGGAGCCCAGTGGTCCCCGCCGTCGGAGGTGACCCAGATCGCGCCATCCGAGGTGCCCGCGATGAGGCGGTCGACGTCGGCCGGATCGGCGACCAGCGAGACGGCGAAATTGGTGGGGCCGTCGCCGGTCGGGGACCATGTGTTCCCCGAGTCGGTGCTCTTCCAGACGTTTGTTTCGCTGGAGGCATAGACGGTGCCCGGCCCGTCAGGAGAGGCGGCCAACGCGACGATAAGCGGTCCGGCCGGCCCGTGCGGCGTCCAGACGTCCAAGATGGGCGTCGCGGACGAGCCGCCGGCGGTCGCCAGCAACGCGAGGGCGAGCGCGATCGGCGCGGCAGCGCGGCGCATAGCCCAATTAACGGTTGAAAGTGAGGCCCGAGCGTCCCCCGGCGAGGGGATGTTGGTGCTCTAGTCGTCGGCCGGCGGCCGCCTCAATCGCTTCGCCGTCCCGCGCCGCTTCTTCTCCTCCAGCCGCCGTTCACGCGCCGCGGCCGAGGGCTTCGTCGGCCGGCGCTTCCGCTCGACCCTGAGGCCGGCCCGGATTGCCGCCGCGAGCCGGTCGAGGGCGAGCTCCCGGTTCAGCGTCCGGCTCCGCTCGTCCTGCGCAACCGCCCTGACCACGGGGCCGACGCGTTTCTGCAAACGCGCCTTCTGGGCACCCGAGAGCGTCTCTGACGCGTCTACGTCGAAGAGCGCTTCGACGCGCGTCTCCGTCTTCTGCGCGTGCTGCCCTCCGGGCCCGCTGGAGCGCGAATAGCGAAAGCTGATCTCGTCCAGCGGGATCGCCAGTCGGCTCTGCACCTGAATAGACTCGCGTGCGATGACCGCGATTCTGCTGGACATCGACGGTGTCCTGCACGTTTCGGGCGAGGTGGTGCCCGGCGCGCCGGACGCGCTCTCCGCGCTCCGCGACGAGGGCCATCGTCTTCGCTTCGTCACCAACAACACGACGCGGGCCCGGAGCGTCCTCGCGGGCGAGCTCCAGTCCATCGGCTTCGACCTCGAGAGCGAGGACATCACGACCACTCCGCTCGCCGCGGGGAGGCTCTTGCAGGGGAAGCGGGTGCTCGCACTCGTGATGGGCTCGATTCGGGACGATCTCGCGGAGTACGTGGAGTTCGTGGAGGACGGCGCAGACGCCGTTCTCCTCGGGGGAGCGGATGAGAGCGGGGAGACCGCGGAGGTCTTCTCCTACGAGCGGCTGAACCAGGCCTTCGAGGAGCTCCGCGAAGGTGCGCGCCTCGTGTGCCTGCACAAGAACAGGTGGTGGCAGACGAACCGCGGCCCGCTCCTCGACTCCGGTGCCTTCGTAGCGGGTCTCGAGTACGCAGCCGGCGTCGAGGCCGAGGTGGTCGGCAAGCCGACCGCGGCCTACTTTCAGGCTGCGCTGGCCGAGGTGGAGGCGACCCCCGCCGAGGCCGTCATGGTCGGGGACGACGTCGAGGCGGACATCGGAGGCGCGAAGGCGATCGGCATGAGCGCAGTGCTCGTCCGCACGGGCAAGTTCAGGCCCGCCGCTCTGAAGGAGGCGGAGCCCCAGCCCGACGCCGTCGTCGACTCGATCGCCGACCTCCCGGCCTACCTCGACGGCTCGTGAAGGTCGGCCTCGACCTCATCGAGATCGCCCGGATCCGGCGCACGCTCGAGCGTTATCCGTCCTTCCGCGAGCGAGTCTTCACCCAGGCCGAGCGTGATTACTGCGACTCGCGGCCGAATCCGCCGCAGCACTACGCCGCTCGCTTCGCCGGCAAGGAGGCGGTCGGCAAGGCGCTCGGGTTCGGCGTGGCGCGAGCCTTCGCCTGGCTCGACGTCGAGATCTCCGGCCGGCCCAAGCCGGGAGTGAGGCTCTCCGGGCGTGTGGCTGACTGGGCGCGGCGAAACGAGGCGGGCGAGCTCGACCTCTCGATGACGCACTCCCGTGAACTCGCTGCCGCGGTGTGCGTCGTCCGCGATGTCGATGTGGACTGAGCCTCTCTACACAGCCGAGGAGATGCGCGCCGCCGAGCAGGCTCACGACGGCCCGATGCTCGAGCTGATGGAACGCGCGGGGAGCGCCGCCGCCGAGGCCGTGCTCCGCCGCTATCCGGATGTGGGCAGCGTGGCCGTCTGGTGCGGAACCGGCGCGAACGGCGGCGACGGCTTCGTCGTCGCGCGCAAGGTCCACGAGGCGGGCAAGGCTGTCGAAATCGTGCTCGCGGGACCCGAGGAGAAGATCGCCGGCGACGCCAAAGAGAACCTCGAACGCGCACGAAAGCTGAAGATTCCGTTCGCAGACCCCGGTGGCGGCGACGTCGCGGTCGACGCGCTCTTCGGCACCGGCTTTTCCGGCAAGCCGAGGGACGAGGCCGCGCGCGCGATCGAGGAGCTCAACGGCCTCGGCGTCCCGATCCTCGCCGTGGACGTGCCGAGCGGGGTCGACGCGTCGACGGGCCAGGTCGCGGGACCCGCGGTGAAGGCCGAGGCCACGGTCACCTTCCACGGCAGGAAGGTCGGCCTCATGGTCGCTCCCGGTCGGTTCCACGCGGGCGAGGTCGAGGTGGCCGACATCGGCCTCCGGCCCGGCCGGACGCGGCACGAACACGTGACGCCGCAGATCCTCGACGAGGTTCCGCGCCGGGGGGCGGGCGACAACAAGTACACGGCGGGTTCGGTTCTGGTCGTCGGAGGCTCGACGGGTAAGACGGGCGCGCCGTGTCTGACCGCCGAGGCGGCGCTTCGCGCTGGAGCAGGGATCGTGACCGTCTGCGTGCCCGCATCCCTGAACCTCGTCTTCGAGCAGCGGCTGCTCGAGGTGATGAGCAGGCCGTGCGCGGACGAGGACGGCGTCATGACCATGGATGCGGCCGACGTCGTCCTCGAGGCGGCCGAGAAGGCGACGGCGGTCGCGATCGGGCCGGGGATCGGTCGGACGGACGCGGTGCGCGCCCTGGTCGCCTATCTCCTCGACCGGCTCGACAAGCCTGTGGTCCTGGACGCCGACGGCCTGTGGTGCATCGCGGGCCACCTGGACTGGGTCTTCTCGCGCGAGGCGCAGACAGTCCTGACGCCGCACGCCGGCGAGTTGGCGCGCCTGCTCGGGCGAGACTCGAGCGCGGTCTCGGCCCGGCGGCTCAACGCGGTGCAGACTGGTGCCGACGACGTCGGGGCGGTCGTCCTTCTGAAGGGCGCGGACACGCTCGTCGCGTCACCGGGCAAGGGAGTTCTCGTCTGCGACCTCGGCAATCCGGGACTGGCGACCGCCGGCACCGGCGACGTCCTCACCGGGATCGTCGCCGCATTCCTGTCGAAGGGCATGGACGGGAAGGTCGCCGCTGCGGCTGCCGCTGCAGCGGGCGGGGAGGCGGCGCGGCTCGCGGGGGAGACCCACGGTACCGCCGGGATGATCGCGAGCGACGTGATCGAGGCGCTCTCGCCGACCCTCTCCCGCTAACCTCGCCCTCCCATGAGCAGGTCCGAGATCACGATCGACCTCGGCGCGCTGCGCCGGAACGTGGCCGTTCTCGCCGAGGCCGCCGGCGGCGCCCAGCTCTGGGCCGTCGTCAAGGCCGACGCCTACGGCCACGGCGCCCTGGGTTGCGCCCGCGCCGCGCTCGCAGGCGGGGCGACGGCGCTCTGCGTTGCGACGGCGAAGGAGGGAGCGGCGCTCCGGGCCGAGCTCGCGGATGCCCGCATCCTCGTGCTGAGCCCGCTCTCCCAGGCGGATGAGGGCGTCGCGCGCGAGTCCGGGCTCGAGGTCGCCGTCTCCTCGCCGCAGCTTCCCGAGGCCCTCGCCATCCACGTGAAGGTGGACACCGGCATGGGCCGGTTCGGCATGACTCCCGCGGATGCCGAGTGGATCGACCCGGCCCGCGTCGTCGGGGTGATGAGCCACCTCGCCACCGCCGACGAGGAGGACGCGGCGTTCGCCCGCGCTCAGCTCGACGCGTTCGCAGCCGTTGCGGAGCGCTTCCCGGGTGCAACCCGTCACATCGCGAACAGCGCGGCCACGCTTTCCATCCCCGAGTCCCACCTCGACGCCGTGCGCTGCGGAGTCGCCGTATACGGGCTCTCGCCGTTCGGCCGCGATCCGCAGGAGTACGGCCTGGAGCCGGTTCTCTCCTGGCGGAGCTACGTGGCGCAGGCGAAGGTGCTCGGAAGCGGAGACAGCACCGGGTACGGTCGCCGATTCGTCGCCGAACGGGAGACGCGCATCGGGCTCGTCCCGGCCGGCTACGGGGACGGCTTCCGGCGCGCCCTGACCGGTACCGAGGTGCTCGTCGCGGGCACGAGGCGCCGCGTTCTCGGCGCGATCTCCATGGACTCGTTCGCGGTCGAGCTGGGCGACGAGCCGGAAGGCGCGCCTGTGACGCTCATCGGCGACGGACTCCTGGCGGAGGAGCTCGCGCGCCACGCCGGCACGATCAACTACGAGATCACGACCGGTCTCGTCTCCGATCCCCGTCGCGCGGAGAGGCGGTACGTGGATGGATAGCCGCATCCGTACGGCGGTGGCGGGAGTCGAGGCCTACGTCGTCGGCGGCGCGGTGCGCGACGAGCTCCTCGGCCGGCAGATCGTGGATGTGGATGTGGCCATCCCGGATCCGGAGGTCGCTGCGCGTATCTACGCGGGCCTCTCGAAGGGTGCGGTTTTCCCGCTGTCCGAGAAGCACGGTGCCTGGCGCGTTGCGTTCAAGGACGGAACGACGGTCGACTTCACTCCGCTCGACGGACCGATCGAGGACGACCTGAGGACGCGCGACTTCACGATCAACGCGATCGCGCAGCCTGTGGCCGGAGGCGAGCACCTCGATCCGCTCGGAGGGCGCAAGGACCTCGAAGCGCGAACGCTTCGCGCGGTCTCGAACTCCGTGTTCGAAGACGACTCGCTGCGGCTCCTGCGGGCGGTGCGCCTCGAGGACGAGCTCGGCTTCGTGCTGGACGGTCCCACAGAAGAGCTTGTGCGACGCCATGCCGGCCTCGTTGCGGACCCCGCGGGCGAGCGCATTGTCGGAGAGCTCGAGCGGCTCTCTCCCTCGGGGTTCGCGCGGGCGGACGAGCTGGGCCTTCTCGCCCCGCTCGGTGGAAGCCTCGAGCGGCTCGGCTCCGTGGACATGGCCGACACGCCCGGCTACCTCCTCGTCGTGGTCTTCGGCGAGAGCCTCAGGCGCTATCCCGTCTCGAACGAGGTCAAGCGGCTCGCGCGGACGCTGCTGCGCGCCGAGCGGCCGGAGGACGATTCGCCCCGCGCCATCCACCGTTTCCGGCGGGCGACCGAGCCCTGGGCGCTGACCGCGCTCGCCTTTCTCGGCGCCGACGATCTCTACCCCGCGGTACAGGCCGCCCGGGTCGCGGAGCCGAAGGAGCCGCTTTTGCGCGGGGACGAGCTGGGTCTCGAGCCGGGCCCGGAGATCGGGCGGCTGCTCGACCTCGTTGCGGAAGAGCGTGCAGCCGGCACGATCTCGACGCGGGAAGAGGCGCTTCAGCTCGTCGAAAGAGAGCGGGCTAGCTAGCCCACTTGATGGTGCAGCCGACGGCGGGCACGTCCTGAACCTCGGGCGTCTCCCCCGCCAGCACGGCCTCGAGCGCGTCGCGGAGGTAGGGCTCGGCGCCGCCCGGATCCTGGTGGTCCGAGTCGGGCGTCCCGTGATAGACGAGCCGATGCTCGGCGTCGAAGAGGAAGACTTCGGGCGTCCGTGAGGCGCCGTAGGACTCGGCGATCTCCTGGCTCTCGTCGTAGAGGAAGGGAAAGACAAAGCCCTTCTCCCGTGAACGCGCTTGCATGTCGTCCAGGGAGTCGCCGAGGTAGCCCGCATTCGAGTTGACGGCGACGAGTCCGGCGCGGCCGTCGTAGTCGCGGGCGACGTCGTTCAGCCGGTCTTCCCAGGCGACGACGTACGGGCAGTGGACGCAGGAGAACACGACCGCGAGCGGCTTGCCGGCGTACTCCTCCGTCGCATGCGAGCTGCCGTCCACACCCGGGAGATCGAACGCGGGGGCGGGGTCGCCGAGCGCGAGGCGGGCCATGCAGCCATGCTATCGGCGTGGGCCCGCTCTACGACGCCGTCGGTATTGGCATGCGGGCCTACTCCAGGAGCGCCTTCCGCGTGCGCTATGTCGGCCCGAAGTCGTTCCGGCTCCGGCCCGGAACCCTCATTGCCGCCACGCATCGCAAGGAGACCGACGTGCCCCTGATCGCGCCTGAGCTCTACTTCCGCGCCTCGCTCTGGAAGCACCGCAGCGAAGGGATGCACTTCGCGGCCAGGGACGACATGTTCCTGCGCGGCTTCTTCGCCGGGTTCCCGCCGGAGATGTCGCCACGGGCGCGACGGCTGCTCTTCCCGCTCTCCGTCGGACGCTTTCTCCCGCTCGTCGCGGTGCATCCGATCTCGAGCGCGAGCAGCGCGCGGCTCTTCGAGCTTCTCGACGCCTCGCGCGAAGCGCCGGCCGCTGAGGTCGTGCCCGGGCGTCTGCTGGGCCCGCTGCGGGCACGCGGGCTCGCCGAGTCCGCCCGCTCGGAGGACGCGATTCGCGGTGAATATGCCGACCTCCTGTGGGAGCCCGTTTCGAGGGGCGAGGGCCCGGAAGCGTTCTGGAGCGCTCGCGCGACGAGGGCGACCGCCGACTTCCGCGAGCTCGTGGGGCTAATGCGAACAGGGAAGTCGCTTCTCGTCTTCCCGGAGGGCAGGCCGTCGCCCGACGGGGAGATCGGGCCGCTCCGGCGAGGGCTCGACGCCCTCGTCCGCCGCGGAAAGCCGGAGCGGATCCTGCCGGTGACGCTCGCCTACGACCCGCTGATCCGCGGGCGCACCGAGGTCGTGCTCGTTTTCGCCGAGACGATTTCGCCGCCCCATGAAGGGCTCGAGAACGCGGTTCTGGAGCGGCTGAAGAAAGCCATGGCGCTCACTGCCGGGCAATTCGTCGCCCACGAGCTCTCCGAGGGCCGCGAGCCGCATCCGGCCGCGCTCGCGGCCGAGCTCGAGTCCTCGCGTGCGCTCGGCCGGCCGGTCGATCCGCGGCTCGCCGACCCCGCGGGGCGTGCGGCGAAGCTCGCCGAGGCCCGGTCGGTCGCCGAGGAGAAGCCGGAGGAGATTTCCTTCCTCGCGAAGGAGTACGAGAGCGCGCGGAGATGAGCCCTAGACGGGCTCTTCGATCGTTTCCTGCCGCCGGAAGAAGCGGGGGAAAGCGGGCCGTACGAGCGCCGCGCCCAGGAGCGTGATCGGTATCACCGTGAGCGCATGCATCGTGAGCACGTAAGCGGTGGCCTTGTCGGTGGGGACGTCGATGCCCTTCGCGGCGATCAGCGTCAAATAGTCGAACGTGCCGATCCCCGCCGCGGTCGCGGGCACGGCGAGGGCGAGATTCCCGATCCCCTCGAGGAGGAAGAAGCCGCCGACTCCGATCTCGATGTCGTACGCGCGCCCGACAAGGATGTACATAGCCACGTCGGCGAGCCACATCGCCACCGAGGTCGCGAAGATCAGGAAGACGCGGCGTTTTCCCCTGAACGCGCCAAGCCCGTCGACGAAGTACGCCGCCGCTCGGGCGACCCGCGTGTGCCAGCGGGCCGGCAGAAATTTCGTCATCCGGAAGACGAAGCGCTCCGCCCGCTCCGGGTCCTGCGTGGCGAAACGGACGAGGAAGACGCCCAGCGCCGTGCCTGCGCAAAGAGCGATTCCGGTGAGGAGCACCGGTCCGCCCTCTCCGATCAGCAGCGCTCCGAGGACGATCCAGACCGAGAGCACGACGCCGTCGAGGAGGCGCTCGGCGAAGAGCGTCCCCGCGCTCACGAACACGGGCACGTTTCGCTCCCGCAGCGACTCGATCCTGAGCAGGTCGCCTCCGCGCGCGGGGAGGAGATTGTTAGCTCCGCGGCCGACCGCGATCGTCGAGAAGAGCTTGCGGCTGTCCACCCGGTAGCCCGCGCCCGCCAGCAGGTACTTCCAGCGCAGCGTCATGAAGAAGACGTTCGCGCCGATGAGCCCGAGCGAGGCCAGAAGCGTCCAGAGCGGGAGCGAGGACATCGTCTTCCATGCCTGGGAGAAGTCGACCTCGCGGAGGAAAAGCACGAGGAAGGCGACGGTGGCCACGGTGCCGATCAGGAGTCGGACGAGTGTGCGGCGCCACGAGGTCCCCATGCGTCGATAAGTATGTCGGCTGCGATGGGGAGTGGAGGGTGAGGAGGCGGTTCTCGGGGCGGCGCGAGGCCGTCATCGGCCTGGGCGTCTACGCCGCCTACCTCGCCGTGCGCCACCTCGTCGTCAACGACGAGGGGAGACGCAAGGCGGCGCGAAACGCGGAGAGGATCGTGACCCTCGAACGGCGGCTCGGGATCCACGTCGAGCCCGAGCTGCAGGCGCTCCTCCTTCCCAGGCGCCGCTTCGTCGCAATCTTGAACGTCGCCTACGTGACCCTGAACGTCGGGCTCACCGTCGGCTGGCTGATGCGCTTGTACGGGCGCCGCGACCCGGAATTTCACCGCCTACGGCGGGCGGCTGCGCTGGCCACCCTCGGGGCCCAGCCCGTCTTCCTGCTCTTCCCGACCGCGCCGCCGCGGACGCTCGACCACTTCGTGGACACGATCGCCGACGTTTCGGGGGTCGATCTCGACAAGGGGCTCATCGCCCGGCTCTACGACCCGATCGCGGCGATGCCGAGCATCCACATCACCTACGCGGTCGTGACGGCCGCCGGAATCGCCCAGACGAGCCGCTCGCCGCTCGCCCGCGCCATCGCACCGGCCTATCCGCCCGCGGTGGCGTTCGTCATCTTCGCGACCGCGAACCACTACGTGCTCGACGCGGTCGCAGGCGCCGCGCTCGGCCTGGCCGGGCTCAAGCTCGCCCGCGCGCTCGGGTAGCGAGCCGGGCGATGGTGCCGGGAGCGAGCGCCTGGATGGCCCCCGCGATGCGTAGGTAGCGGGGCACGACGACCTCCGCTCGGTCGCGCTCCACGGCGCGCAGGATCGTCTCGGCGATCCGTTCGGGCTGGAGGACGAGGCGGCTCCCCACGCGGCGCGACAGGAGGTGGCGCTGCGGAAAGCCGGGCGTTTCCACGGGCCCGGGATTCACCGTGTGCACGCGCACGCCGCGGCCCGCGAGCTCCGTGCGGATGCTGCGGGAGAACGCGAGCTGGGCGTGCTTCGACGCCGAGTACGGCCCCGAAGCCCCGTGCGCGAAGGTGCCCGCCACCGAGACGACGTTGACGACGTCGGAGGGCCGCGCGGCCTCGAGCAGGGGGAGAAAGGCCCGTGTGCACCAGACGCTTCCCAGGTACACGGTGTCGACGATGTTCTCGATCTCCTCGGGCTCGAGCTCGAGGAACCCGCGCCGGCCGGTGTAGCCCGCGTTGTTCACGAGGAGGCCGACTGCGGGGTGCCGCTCGGCGATCCGGGCGGCGACCTCGTCCACCTGCGCGCGCTCGGAGACGTCGCACACCTCGGCCTCCGCGCCGATCTCCGCGGCGACCTTCTCCAGGGGCTCTGCGCCGCGTGCGAGAAGGACACATTGCCAGCCGCGCGCGGCGAGAAGGCGCGCGGTCGCCGCGCCAATGCCGCTCGACCCTCCGGTGATCACGGCCACTGCCACGCCGCGACAATAGACTGCTCGCGCTTTGGCTGATTTCACCGGCAAGCGCGGGCTCGTCCTCGGAGTGGCCAACCGCCGCTCGATCGCGTGGGCCATCGCGCAGAAGCTCGCCGACCGCGGCGCCAGCCTCGCCTTCACCTACCAGGGCGACCGCATCGAGAAGAACGTGCGCGAGCTCGCCGAGTCGGTCTCGAGCCCGCTGATCACGGAATGCGACGTGCGCTCGGACGAGGGGCTCGAGCGTGTGTTCGCGGAGGTGGGGGAGGCCTTCGGCGGCCAGCTCGACCTGCTCGTCCACTCGGTAGCGTTCGCCGACGCGCGCGACCTCGAGGGCCGGTTCACGGACACCCCACGCGACCGCTTCTGGCTCGCGCTGGACGTCTCCGCCTACTCGCTCGTGGCGGCGGCCCGCCACGCCGAGCCGCTGCTGGAGGCCGCCGGCGGTGGCTCGATCCTCACCATGACCTACCTGGGCGGCGAGCGCGCCGTTCCGCACTACAACGTCATGGGTGTGGCCAAGGCCGCGCTCGACGCGTCCGTGCGCTACCTCGCCTGGGATCTCGGGCAGAAGAACATCCGCGTGAACGCCGTCTCGGCCGGCCCCGTGCGGACGCTCGCCGCTCGCTCGATCGCGGGCTTCCCGACGATGGAGGCGATTGTCGAGGAGCGCGCGCCGCTGCACCGGCCGATCGACTCGGACGACGTGGGCTCCGCGGCCGCCTTCCTCCTCTCCGATGAGGCGGACAACATCACCGGCACGACGCTCTACGTCGACTCCGGCTACCACGCGATGGGCATGTAACAGAAGTATCGAAATCGCCTCGTTCGGCGCAGAATGGGCTAAAGCCATGCGCCTGCAGAGACGATGTCTGTGGCCATGAGCGCATATCGACCGGCCGGCCACCGGTCCCCCCATGCGTCGACGCGCTGGATCGACCGCTGGCTCGCCGCCTGTAGCGAGTTGGCCGAGCTCGAACGGTCCAATCCGATGACCGACGCGGTAATCGACGAAATCGACGGGCGAATGATCCGGGTCGGAGACAACTGGCTTGCCGATTTCGCGTCTTGTAACTACCTCGGGCTCGATCTCGACCGCGAGATCATTGACGCCATTCCACCGTATGTCGAGAAGTGGGGCACGCATCCGAGCTGGTCGCGAATGCTCGGAAGCCCAGTTCTCTACGAGGAGATCGAAAAGCGCCTCGTCGCGCTCTTGGGGTGCGAGGACGCGCTGGTCCTTCCAACGATCACGCTGATCCACCTGTCCGTGATCCCGGTGCTCGCGGGAGATGGGACGATCTTCGTGGACAATCGAGCGCACAAGACGATCTACGACGGCTGCCAGTTCGCGTCGGCTCGCGGAGCGACCGTCAAGCGATTCCGCTTCGAGGACCCCGACGATCTCGAGCAGCTGCTCAGGGGCGACCGTTCGACCACGCGTCTCGTGTGCATGGACGGCGTGAACAGCATGACCGGAAACGCGCCCGACATTCGTGAGTTCGCTCGTGTCGCACGGCGATACGACGCGATCCTTTATGTCGACGACGCGCACGGGTTCGGCGTCATCGGCGAGCGGGCGGACGACGAGCCGACCCCCTATGGAATCCGGGGCAACAGCGTCATACGGCATTACGGCGAGTCCTACGACGGCCTTGTCCTCGTGTCCGGCTTCTCGAAGTCCTATTCGTCGCTTGCGGCGTTCATCGCGTGTCCGACCCAGCTCAAGGAGCTCCTGAAGACCGCGGCTCCGCCGTATCTCTATTCGGGCCCCTCGCCCACAGCCTCGCTGGCGACCGTCCTCGCCGGATTCGACGTCAACGACTCGCGCGGGGAGCAGATCCGGTCCGATCTCTGGCGCAAGACCGCCCAGGTCCTCGAGTGTCTCGACCGCCTGGGGATCCATACACCCAATCGCTCCGGCTTCCCAATCATCGAAGTGCCTCTCGCGCGCCACGAGGACATCGACGCCGCGGGCCGCTTCCTATTCGAAAACGGGATCTACGTGACCCTCGCTGCGTACCCGCTTGTACCCAAGACCGAGGTCGGCTTTCGCATACAGGTCACCGCCGCGAACTCGCAGGCGGAGATCGAGCAGCTGGTCGAGGTCATCGGCAAGCTCGCAGTCGCGTTCGACCTCCGGCCGGCGCAGCCGAACGAGTACGCGGCATGAAGAAGCTGCGCTCACTGCGCTGGCGCAAGCGCGTCTGGCTCGTCTACCTAGCGGTCTGCGCCGTGCTGACCGGGGCCTACTTGTGGTTCCCGCCTCTGAAGGGCAACGGGCCCCTGATCAACTTGCTCGGCCTGTCGTCCTCGATCGCAATCGCGATCGGCATCTACCTCCACCGGCCGCGGGCGCGCGCCGCGTGGTTTCTCTTCATCGTCGGCCAGTTCCTCTTCTTCGCCGGCGATCTCTACACGTACAGCTATCCGAAGGTCTTCGGCGCCGATGTCGAATTCCCGTCGCTCGGCGACGCGATCTATCTGATGGTCTATCCGGCGCTCGTCGGCGGTCTCCTCATCCTCGTCAGACGGCGAAACCCGAGGGGAGACCGCGCGGGCGTGATCGACTCGCTGATCCTCACCGTCGGCGTCGGTCTCATCTCGTGGGTCTTTCTCGTCGCGCCGAACATCCACCTCTCCGGGCTGACCACGCTCGAGAAGGCGGTGTCCGCCGCGTATCCCCTCGGCGACATCTTGCTCCTCGCCGCCGCGATCCGGCTCGCGGTCGACCAGGGGAAGCGCGCGCCGTCCTTCTACCTCCTGATCGGCAGCATTGTCTCGCTCCTCGCGGTCGACTCCGCTTACACGTACGCCCTCCTTACGGATGCGTACAACCACCAGCTCAGCTACGACGTCGGCTGGATCGTCTACTACGTCCTCTGGGGTGCCGCCGCGCTTCACCCCTCCATGCGCACGCTCGAGGAGCCCGCCCTCGAGGAACGGACGCGTCTCACGCCGCTTCGCTTGGGGCTCCTTGCCGGCGCCTGCCTCATCGCACCTGGGATTCGTGCCTGGCAGGCATGGGGGAACACCGACCTCCTCGTCCTGATCTTCGCCTCCGCCGTCCTCTTTCTCCTGGTCGTGCTGCGCATGGCCGGCCTCGTGCGTCAAGAGGCGCGCGCCGCTGCTCGTGAGCTCGCACTGCGAGGAGCTGGAGAGGATCTGGTCGCGGCAGCCGGCCGCGACCAGGTGAATCGCGCCGCTGTCACGGCGGTTCATGCGCTCCTTGAGGGCGATGTCAGCGCGCGCCTCATCCTCTACCAGGCCGACGGCGCAGTCGTCGCCGCGGCGACCGATACCGAGGAGGAGTGGGCGCTTCCGAAGAACACGAATCGCTGGCTTCGCGAGTCGGTGACCGAGACGGAGCAGCGCTGGAGCTCGACAGTGCCCGCCGAGGTCCTCGAGGGGCTGCAGGCGACTGGACGGGCGGTCGTGCTCTTACTGCCGCTGTCGGTACGAGACGAGACGCGAGGCGTTCTCTTCCTTTCGGCCCAGGCTCCAATCGTCCGAGAGCTCGTCGATTCGCTCGAGTCTCTTAGCAGCCAAGTCTCGCTCGCGCTCGAGGGAGCGAGCCTCGCCGAGGACCTCCACCGGCGCCAGAACGAGGCCAGGTTCCGCTCGCTCGTGGCCCATTCGAGCGACCTCATCACCGTCCTCGACGCCCACGGCGAGGTGACATACCAGAGCCCGTCCGTCGAGCGTGTGCTCGGGTACCGGCCGAACGAGATGGAAGGAACTCAGTTCGCCAGGATCCTCGCCCCGAGTGACCGCCCACGGTTGACCCAGATCCTGTCCGGTGTCGGTGACGCGTACGCCGGCGGGGGGGCCGAGACCCACGTGATCGAGTGCAGCCTCCGGCACCGCGATGGCACCTGGCTCCAGTTCGAGGTGCAGCACACCGACTTGCTCCAGGACGAGCACGTTCGCGGCATCGTCCTGAACAGCCGCGACGTCAGCGAGCGGAAGGCATTCGAGGAGCAACTCGCTCACCAGGCCTTCCACGACCCGGTCACGAACCTCGCCAACCGGGCGCTCTTCGCCGACCGCGTGCAGCACTCGATCATGCGCTCGCTCCGTGGCGGACCCTCGATCGGCGTCATGTTCATCGACCTCGACGACTTCAAGACCGTGAACGACAGCCTGGGGCACGCGGCCGGCGACACCGTCCTGCAGGAAGTGGGGCGCCGCCTCGAGATCGCGGTGCGCCCGGCGGACACGGTCGCCCGCTTCGGCGGAGACGAGTTTGCGATCCTGCTCGACGGCATCAACGACTCAGCGGACGCGGCCGACGTCGCGGCGCGAGTGCTCGCCGGTCTCGAGGCCCCGTACGAGGTCGACGCCAAGCAGGTCTATCCGCGGGCGAGCGTCGGCATCTGCCTCGCCGGCAACGATTTCGGAACGCCGGACGCGGAAGAGCTTCTGCGCAACGCCGACGTCGCCATGTACATGGCCAAGCGTGACAGCAAGGGCAGTTACCGGGTCTTCGAGCCGACGATGCACGAGCAGGTGGTCGAGCGTCTCGAGCTGCAGGCCCAGCTCCAGAGGGCCCTCGAATTCGAGCAGCTCGAGGTCTACTACCAGCCGGTGGTCAACCTCTCGACGCGGACCGACTACGGCGTCGAGGCGTTGCTGCGGTGGATGCACCCCGAGCGCGGGATGATCCCGCCGCTCAGCTTCATTCCGCTCGCCGAGGAAACGGGCCTCATCATCCCGATCGGCCGCTGGGTCCTCGAGCAGGCGTGCCAGCAGGCCGCGGACCTACACCGACGCTCCGCCCGAGAGCGCCCACTGACCGTGAGCGTCAACCTCTCGGTCAAGCAGCTGCAATCGGAAACCATCGTGGACGACGTGCGCAATGCGCTCGCTGCGAGCGGCCTTTCGCCCTCTTCGCTCGTCCTCGAGATCACGGAGAGCGTGATGATGGCCGACACGGACCTCGCGGTCGCCCGGCTGCACGAGCTGAAGGATCTCGGGATTCTCCTCGCGATGGACGACTTCGGGACGGGCTACTCCTCCCTCTCGTACCTGAGCCGCTTCCCGGTCGACATCCTCAAGATGGACCGCGCCTTCCTGACCAAGGAGCACGAAGAGTCCGGCCTCGCCGGAGCGATCATCGCGATGGGCAACAGCCTCAATCTCGAGGTCGTCGCAGAGGGGATCGAGTTCCCCGAGCAGATCGGTTCGCTTCGCGATCTCGGATGCGAGCTCGGCCAGGGCTTCTTCTTTGCGAAGCCGATGAGCCGCGACGACCTGGTCGAGTACCTGGGCACCGGTCTCGACGAGGTCGCCGGCAGTGCAGCATAGCCACGAGGCGCTCGACCGCCCCGGCGGCTTCTCGCGCATCAATCTCCTCGCTCCTCTGAGGCACCGGGACTTCCGCATCCTCTGGGCGGGGATGACGGTTTCGCTTCTGGGGGACGGAATCTTCCTCGTGGCGATGGCCTGGGAGGCGTACTCGCTCTGGAACGCCCCTGCGGCCCTCTCGATCCTCGGCATCGGCATGACGCTGCCGACGATCGCATTCCTGCTGCCGGCCGGCATGCTGAGCGACAGGGTCGACCGGCGTCTCGTCATGCTCTGGGCAGACTTCGGGAGAGCTGTTGTCATCGGGGTGCTCGCCGTTCTCTCCCTGACCGGTGCTCTGACCTTTTGGCAGCTGGTCATCGTCGTTGCCGTCTACGGCGTCGGAACCGCATTCTTCATCCCGGCGTTCGAAGCGGTCGTCCCGGATCTCGTTCCCCCGGCAGAGCTCCCGGCGGCGAACTCCCTCGACCAGTTCGTGCGTCCGATCGCGCTTCGTCTCGTGGGCCCCGCAATCGGCGGTGCGATGGTCGCCGGGCTCGGCTCCGGCATGGCCTTCGCGCTCGACTCCGCGTCGTTCGCGGCATCGACGGTCGCCGTCTGGATGATCCGCCCTCCCGCCCGCCGCCCCGGTGTGGATACCGAGTCGCCCGTGGCCGCGATGAAGGCCGGGCTTCGCTTCGTCGTCCGGCGCGTCTGGCTCTGGGGCACGCTTCTCTCCGCTGCGATCGCCTACCTTTGCTTCCTCGGCCCCGCCGAGGTCCTGCTTCCGTATGTCGTCAAGAACGACCTCGGGGCCTCGGCTCGCGATCTCGGGCTCGTCTTCGCCGCAGGAGGGATCGGTGCGATCGGCGGCGCGCTCTTCATGGGCCAATGGGGTCATCCGCGCCGCGACGTGACCGTCATGTATGCCGTCTGGACGGTCGCGACTCTCGCCGTCGCCGGCTACGGTCTCGCAACTGCCTCGTGGCAGCTGATGGTCGCCTGTCTCGTGTTCAACGCGCTCGAGACGGTGGGGACGATCATCTGGGCGACGATCAAGCAGCGGCATGTTCCGGCCTCCATGCTCGGCCGCGTCTCGAGCCTCGACTGGCTGATCTCGATCGGGCTGCTACCGCTCTCCTTTGCGCTCACTGCACCGGTGGCGGAGGCCCTCGGGGCACGGGCGACGCTGGTCGGTGCGGCGATCATCGGCGCTGCCGCCACTCTGGGCGCGCTCTTCCTGCCCGGGATGCGTTCGATCGAGGGCGTCGCCTCGCGACCGGCCGGACAGCTGCCGGATGCGCCCTCCGAGCTCCTGCGGCCGCCGGCGCTCGTCGATCTCTAATCAGCGGATCTCGTCGAGATGCAGGCCCGGGCGAGAGGCCTCGACGACGACCGCCTGCCAGCGCGGCGTGCTCCCTTCGAGCTCGAAGTGGAGCGTTTGGCTGCCGTGCACGAGGCGCCGGTCGAACAGGCGCTCATGTGCGGAGATCTCGACGAGTGTCGGCGTTTCCGCGGTGACCCGTAGCTCATAGCGCCCCGCTCCATACAGCCAAAGCGGTGCCTGGAGCTCGTTCATCGTCCCGTCGCGCCAGCCCTGGCAGAAGACAGGTTCCGTCCGTGTGGGCTCGGCGAAAGGCGGCGCGGGAGACGACGAGCCTCGGGTGAAGAGGGTCACCGCTCCACCCTGGGCGGTCGGCGCCCAGCCCGCCTCCACGAGCCCGCGCCACGCGAACCACGCCGAGCGGTCCCCGGCCTGCTCGTAGACCCCCCGGTGGAAGAGGAGGTTCGTGACGCCCAGCCGCTCGAGCGTTGCCTCGTCGCCGGGCTCCCAGATCCCGCAGCCGATCCGGTTGTACGTGAATGCGAACGAGTAGGCGCGACGCGGGGCGAGCGTGTTGTAGCCCTGCGGGCGCTCGCGCGGGGCTTGGAGCTCGTAGTAGTCGTAGACGCTGCCGTAGTGGATCCCCGGGTCGAACAGCGGCAGGGCGAGGGTCCGGCCGGGCTCGAGCGCGGCGTACGCCGCGTTGTCGGGATCCGCCGCGGTCGCCGAGACGGGCTGAGCGCCGAGGTCGAGCGCCACGAGCACGAGCAGCCCCGCGGCCACCGCCGGTCCCCGCCGCCCGGCCCGTCGCACCAGCTCCGCGACCGCAAACGCAAGCAAGGCGGCGAGCGCGAGGTCGGCGATCGCCATGAACCGTTCCGGCACGCGCGGGTAGCGAAGTGGCGGGATCGCGTGCCAGAGCGCGGAGTAGGTCGGGAGGTTCGTCCCGAGCGCGAGCAGGATCGGGAAAATCGCCGCCAGGCCGAGCAGCACGGCGAGCCAGCGCCGTCCGCGCCAGAGAACCAAGAGCCCGACGAGGGCGAGGGCAGGCGTGAGCCAGCCGAAGTAGACGAACTCCTCGCTCCCGGGCCGGTGCCAGCGGTTGAAGAGGTCGGCCCACTCCGCCTGGAACTTGCGGACGTCGGCGAGCGAGCGTCCCTGATCCTCGGCCGACCCTGCGATGAGCGTGTAGCGGACGACGAGACCGAAGGCAGCGGCGACAATGGCGCCGCCCGCAGTCCACACGAGTGGAATCCGTCCGCGCCGCACCAGCGCGTAGACGAGGACGAAGGGGATCGCGCCGAGCGCGAGGTGGAGCTGGCCCGAGAGCGCGATCGACGCGAGGGCCGCTGCCGTGACTGCGCCCCAGCCATGGGCGCGCCGAGACGTCGAGGCGAGCCGGGCGCGTTCGATCCCGAGCAGCGCGAGAGGGAGGAAGAGCGCGATCCAGCCGAGGAGATGGCCGGACGCGCTCTGGTCGAGCCGGTAGGGCGCCACCGCGAACGCGAGCCCGCCGATCGCCGCCGCCCAGGGGCCGAGGTCGAGTGTGCGCAGCCAGAGGTACGTGAGGAGCCCGGCGGCGACGATCGTCCCGAGGAGCAGGAGGTTCCAGGCGACGACGGGGCCGAAGAGCGCGCCGAGCGGCCAGTAGAGGATCCCGAACGGCCAGCCGGCGAGCACGGTCTGCGGCTCGGTGAGCGGCTGGAAGCTGTACGGGTCTTCCCACGGCGGAGCGCCGTTCGACAGTTGGTGGCCGACGAGCCAGAGCCGGTAGACGGACTGAAGATGGTCGCCGGCCGGCGGCTCTCCGTACCCATCGCCGCCGCTCGCCATGAACGAGCTCCCGAAGGAGCCGATCGCCGGCCAGGTGGCCGCGACCGACGCGGCGCAGTAGAGAAGCGTTACGAGAGCGAGCGGGCGGCGGCCAACAGCTCGTCGAAGTCGGGCACCTCTCCCGTCTCGTACATCCATGACCCGCGGATGATGCCCTGTCCGTCGACGAGAAAGGCGCTGCGCTCGGCGATCCCGCCCATTCCTCGGTACTCGTGCTCCACGCCGAACGCGCGCACGGCCTCCCCGTTCCAGTCCGAGAGGAGCGGCGTCGAGAGGTCGAGCGCCTGCGACCAGGCGACGTGCGACCAGGGGCTGTCGCGCGAGATCCCGAAGACCTTCACGCCGGCCTCCTCGAACTCCTGGCTCCTGTCACGCAGGAGCGTGAACTCGTCCGTTCAGGTGCTGGACCAGTCGAAGAGGTAGAACAGCAGGAGGTAGGGAGAGCCCTCCGCGAGGTCGCGGAGCTCGGCCTCGTCGCGCGGCGTCAGCCAGACGCGCGCGGCCGGAACCATTTCGCCGACGGCGATCATCCGGCCGGGACGGCGGCGGCCTCCGTTGCGTCCGCGATCTCGCTCGCCACCTCGACGATGTCGCGGTTCGCGTTGAAGACGCGCAGCTGGCGGTCGGCGCCGTTGCCCTTGCCGAGGATGGCCTTGATGCCCTCGAGCTCGCGGTCGGCGCCCAGCTCGCGGGCGTGCGGCTCGATGTCTCTCAGCGTCCGCCGGATGAGCTGCGCGACCGGCACCCGGTTCCTGCGCCCGGTGGCGAGGTCCATGACCGGCGCCTCGAGCCCGTAGCGCGCGCCGAGCCACTTGTTCTCCGAGATGAGGATGCGGTGGAACGAGGGCAGCTCAGCGCCGGAGTCGAAGCGCTCGGCGTAGTGCTTGACGAGCGCCTGCACGTACGCGGTGAGCGCGACCGTCTCCTCGACCCGCGTGACCGCGTCCATGACGCGCACCTCGATCGTCCCGAAGCGGGGGTGGAGCCGGATGTCCCACCAGATGTGCGTGTAGTCCGCGATGCAGCCGGTCTTCTCGAGCTGGCCGACGACCTCCGCGTAGTCGGCGTAGTCCCGGAAGCGCGGCGGCGGCCCGGAGCGCGGGAATGCAGCGAAGACCATCTGCCGGCTCGACGCGAGCCCGGTCGCCTCCCCGCGCCAGAAAGGCGAGTTTGCAGAGAGCGCGAGGAAGTCCGGGAGGTGGAGGAGGAGCGCGCTCGTCACCTTGATCGCCTTCTCCGGGTCGTCCACGGCCACGTGGATGTGGAGGCCGAAGATGAGCTCGCGGCGCGCCACGTACTGGAGCTGGTCGACGAGGTTGCGGTAGCGATCGCGAGCCGTGATCCGCTGGCGCTCGAAGAGGCTGAAGGGATGCGTGCCGGCGGAGCCCACGCGCATGCCCCGCTCGCGCGAGATCCCGCTGACGAGGCCTCGCAGCTTGCGAAGCTCGGAATCCACGTCGGCGACGCTCTTGCAGACCGGCGTCGAGATCTCGACGACCGACTGCATGAGCTCCGGCCCGATGCGGTCGGTCAGTTCCCCGTTCTGCGCGGCCGAGAGAACCGTGTCGACATGCTGGACGAGGTCGAAGCTCTCCCCGTCGAGGAGCATGTACTCCTCCTCGACTCCCAGGGTGTATTGGTCGCCCGCGCCGAAGTTGTGGTCGAGCACGCTTCCGCCCGGCGCAAAGCTCTTCCCGGTGATCGTGGCCGGATAGATTTGTTTCAGCTTGTCGGGGCACATGGGGGACAGAATCGCACACCCAAGGCATCCGGCAAGCCTCAGGACCCGGAGACCGGGGATCGGAGGAAACCCGCTCCGACAGGTTCCATGAAAATCCCTATGGAGACATGCGGGCGGATGCTGCGCGATTACCGGACTCGGCGCTGTCAGGCCAAGGAGCTAGGCGGGCTTACGGGAGCCACGGGGAAATGGTGGGCGCGCAGACGCTCTGGCGTCCCTTCCCGACGCGCGCCTAGCGGGCGGTCGTCTTTCGCCGCTGGGATGTCCGGCTCGCGGATTTTCGCGTGGATGAACGGCTATTCGATGTCGAGCCGCTCTTTTGGCCCGTGGTCTGTTGAACACGATCCACCAAATCCTCGGGCAGGTCAGAGGCTCGTTCTTTCGCCTGATTCATGACGCTCTTTGCTTGGCGCGTGAATGAGCGATTCGTCATGAGGGCATAGAGTCCAGCGCCGACCGCAGGAAGCACGAGCCAGCGTGCCGGCATCCCTCCTCGGCCAACCTTCTTCCCCTGGGCCGCATCAGCGACGGCGGAAGTTCGCTCGGCCACATCAATCAACCGCTCTGAGAACTTATGTACGTCTGCCATTTACCCCTCCTCGGATCAAGGACGAAGTACCCACATTCCCTGGATGGAGACAAGCAAACGCCGCAGCCGCGCTGCCGAGGCCGCAACTTCTACGAGTTACGTCGGTCATAGCGGACAACGAAGAGGCGCCTGACATCTCGTCTTGCGATCGTCCCCGTATCCCCCAGCGGACCGAATCCGTTTTAAGCGGACAACAACTGGAGGTGACATGGGGATCATCGCCTGGATCATTCTCGGTTTGCTCGCGGGAGTGATCGCAAAAGCACTGCTTCCCGGAGACGATCCCGGGGGTCTCATAATCACAACCCTGATCGGGATCGCCGGCGCATTCATAGGCGGGCTGATCGTCAAGGCACTCGGCTTCGGAGATCCGATCGACGAGTTCTTTGATTTCAGCACCTGGCTCGGAGCGATTGCGGGAGCGATCGTCTTGCTCCTCGTCTATCGCGCTCTCGTGGGCCGAGGGACGCGCCGCCGCACGGCTTACTGAAGCCGACTCACAGAGAGAGCCGTCTGTCTGGCGAAAGGCAGGCGGCTCTTCTCATTCGGGCTGTACCGCAGCGTCGAAAACGCGTGCGCCAACCGACTGAGAATTGGGCTCGCTGCCGCGGGCTGTGACGGCGTGCGGGCTGCCGCGTGGGGCCAGAGCTAGCGAAATCAAGGCAAGGGGCGCGAAA
>DATEOR010000090.1:0-3318 GCA_035273885.1 Gaiellaceae bacterium | reverse complement strand
CGTCTTCGACGTCTACCGCGGGGAGGGCATCCCCGAGGGCCGGAAGTCGATCGCCTTCCACGCTGAGTTCCGCTCGCCCGAGCGCACCCTCTCGGATGAGGACGCGCGCGAGCTGCGGGAGAAGATCGTGGCCGCGCTCGGAGCCCAGTTCGCGGCCGAGCTCCGCGCATGACCCAGGCCGACACCGTGGTCTTCATTCCGGCCCTCAACGAGGAGGAGAGCCTCCCCGGAGTTCTCGACGAGCTCCGCGACGAGCTCCCGGACGTGGACGTCCTCGTCGTCGACGACGGCTCGCAGGACCGCACCGCCGAGCTGGCACGGGAGTGGGGCGCCGAAGTGCTGAGCTTCCCGGAGAACCGCGGCCTTCCGGTGGTCGTCGCCGCGGGTTACGAGTACGCGGCACGGAAGCACTACGCGTACTGCGGCCGAGTCGACGCCGACGGGCAGCATCCCGCGGCCGAGCTCCTCCGCCTCCTCGAGCGCGTCCGCTCAGGGGAATGCGATGTCGCGGTCGGCTCGCGCTTCGTCTCGGGAGACGGCTACGAGCCGTATCGGTACAAGCCGAGCCCGGCGCGGAGGTTCGGGACCGGCCTGCTCCGCCGCGCCTTGAAGCTCCAGCTCGGACGTCCGTTCGCCGATGCGACGAGCGGCATGTACGCCGCAGCAGCGTCCGCGTTCCCGTTCCTCGCCCAGCCGTACACGACGGGTGCGCCCGAGGTGCAGGGCCTCCTGCGCCTGGCCGACGCCGGGCTCGTGGTCGAAGAGGTGCCGGTGAACATGCGCGAGCGGGCCGCGGGCGAGTCTCGGATCTCGGGAAAGAAGGCGGTCAGCCTCGTCCTCACCGTGACGGGGACGATCCTGCTCTACCGCTGGATGAAGAGGCGCTCGTGAGACTCGTCGTCGTCCTCGGCTACTCCGCCTGGCGCGGTGCCGGCCTTCATCCCGTCTGCGAGGCGAGGGTCGCCGCGGCAGCCGAGCTGGCCTCGCCGGACGACATCGTCCTGCTCAGTGGACGGCCCGAAGCGGCGCTCATGCGCGAAGCCTGGCCGGGCGGTCCTGACCGGGTCCTCTGTGACGACGGCGCGAGTGTGACCGCCGAGACCGCGGCGCACGTGGCCCGCGTGGCACGGGAGCTCGGCGCCGACGAGGTCGTCGCCGTCACGTCTTGGTGGCATTGCCGCCGCACCGGCGTCCTCTTCCGGCGCGCACTGGCCGGAACAGGGATCACGGTGCAGACGGTTGGTGCTCCTCGGTGGAGCGGCCGCCTGTTGCTGCGCGAAGCGGCGGCCTACGCGGTGCTGCCGCTCCACCTGCGGCGCATGCGGGCGTCCTAGCTTCGGCCGAAAAGGCGGGCCCAGAAACCGGGCTTGTCGTCCGGTTCGACGCGCACGACGGGGGCGTCCTCGTACTTCTCCAGCGACTCCATCGCCGCCTTGCTGAGGTCGACCTGGATGCGGTCGGGCCAGATTTCCTGGACGTGCTCCGAAGCGACGAAACGCTCGCCGCTGAGGATGCCGACCGAGACCGCCAGGCCGGTGAAGACGTCCGCGGCGGGGTCGCCGACCACGCGGCTCACCTTGGCGGCCTTCTCGCCGTCGGAGGAGACGATCTCGGCTCCGGACTCGATCGCCTTCCAGGAGACCTGGGGCTCTTCGGGCGAGCTCAAACCGACCGGCCCTCGACGCGCCATACGGGGCCCTGGGTCGAAACGTGTGAGCTGTGCGAGATGACGCGGAGCACGCGGACGGTGCCGGTGATGCTCTCCGCGTCCGCACGCTCGAAGCAGCGCCGGGCCATCTCGGGCGCAACGCCGTAGCCGGCTTGCCTGGCGCTCCTGAACCGCAGGACGGCCGGGCCGCCGTAGCGGGACGGATTCACGGGAGCCATGAGCAGAGCGGCCCGCGAGAGAAAGTCGGAGGAATCGAGCTCGACCTCGGCGTAGGCCTCCGACCAGTCCGGCGGCAGCTCGCGGGCGAGCTCGTCCCACTGGCGCGCCAGCGGCGCGTGAGCATGGCGAGGCTCGACCGCGGGCGTTTCCACGGGGCCGGCAGCCGTTCCGACGAGGTCGACGCGGCCGCGAATGCTCTCCCGGTCGAGCCGGCGGAAGACCTCCTCCGGGTTGCGACCAGGCGTGACCTGGAGCCGAAAGCTCGTGCCGGTGCGGCCCGGAGTGAGCGAAGCGAGGATGAGCGCGACGCGGTCGGCGTCGTCATCCTCGGCTACCGCGAGGGACAGCCGGGCGGAGCTCCAGCCCTCCGGGAGTGCGGCCTCGAGCTCCTGCCATTGATCGGCGAATTGCACGGCCGCAAGTCTAGTGACCTGTTGCTAGCGTGTCGGCGCGTGGCCACGCTAGAGGAAAAGGGGCAGGTTTCGTCCAGTGGGCGCCTGAAGGAGTTCCTGCGGGAAATGCTGCTCATCCGCCGCTTCGAGGAGAAGGTGGAGGAGCGCTTCCGCGCCGGTGAGCTCCCCGGATTCCTCCACGTCGCGATCGGCCAGGAGGCCGTCGCGGTCGGCGTCTGCCAGGCGCTCGAGGAGAACGACGTCATCGCCTCCACGCATCGCGCGCACGGGCACACGCTCGCCAAGGGCACGCATCCGAACGAGGTCATGGCGGAGCTCTACGGCAAGGTCGAGGGCATGAGCCACGGCTACGGCGGCTCGATGCACCTTTACGATCTCGAGCGCGGCAATCTCGGCGCCAACGCCGTCGTCGGCGGCGGGCTGCCGGGGATCGTCGGCTCCGCGCTCGCCTTCAAGATGCGCGGGGAGCCGCGCGTCGCGGTCGCGTTCTTCGGGGACGGGGCGACGAACATCGGCACCTTCCACGAGTCGCTGAACCTCGCGCAGCTCTGGCGGGTGCCGGCCGTCTTCGTGTGCGAGAACAACCACTACGCCGAGTCCACGCCTGCGTCACAGCATCTGCCGATCGAGGACCTGACGAAGCGCGCCGAGGCGTTCGGCATGACGGCGATGAAGGTCGACGGCCAGGACGTCGATGCGGTCTTCGACGTGGCGAAGAAGGCGCTCAAGCATGCGCGCGAGGGGAAGGGCCCCGTGTTCCTCCTCGCCGAGACCTACCGGCTCACGGGCCACTACATCGGCGACCCGCAGGTCTACCGGCCGAAGGAGGAGGTCCGCGAGCTCCGCCAGACGCAGGATCCGATCACGAAGGCGCGCGAGAAGCTCGAGCTGCCCGACTCCGAGTGGGAGGAGATGGACGCCGAGATCGTCAAGATCGTCGAAGCCTCCGTCGAGTTCGCGAAGCAGGGAACGGACCCGAAGCCCGAGGACGCCCTCAAGAATGTGTACGCGTAGTGC
>DATEOR010000089.1:0-3106 GCA_035273885.1 Gaiellaceae bacterium | reverse complement strand
TCAGGGGGCCGACCACCGGGATGTCGGCGTGGCGCAGCTTGCCGATCTCGGCGGAGTCGATGTCCAGGTGGATCACCTTCGCGCCGGCGGCGAACGCGGAGAGCTTCCCGGTCACCCGGTCGTCGAACCGGGAGCCGACCGCGACGAGGAGGTCGCACTTGTTCATCGCCCAGTTGGCCCACTTGGAGCCGTGCATGCCGGGTGCGCCGTAGGCGAGCGGGTGCGAGTCGGGGAAGGCGCCCTTCGCCATGAGCGTGGTGACGACGGGGATGCCGCCCGCCTCCGCGAGCTCGAGGAGCTCCGAGCACGCGTCGGCGTTGATCGTCCCGCCGCCCACGTAGAGGACGGGCTTCTCCGCGGCGACGAGCGCTTCGGCTGCGGCGGCGATCTGGCGTGGATGCACCCGGACCGGCGGCTTCCAGCCGGGCAGATCGACGTCGTCCGGGTAGCGGAAGTCGAACTCGGCCTCCTGCACGTCCTTGGCGATGTCCACGTGAACGGGTCCGCTCCGGCCGGTCTGCGCGACGTGGAAGGCAGCCTTGAGAACTCGGGGCAGCTCCTCGACGTTCTGGACGAGCCAGGAGTGCTTGACGATCGGAAGCGTGATCCCGATCGCGTCGGTTTCCTGGAAAGCATCCGTGCCGATCAGATTCGTGCGCACCTGGCCGGTGATCGCGACGAGCGGGGTCGAGTCCATCCAGGCGTCGGCGATCGGGGTGACGAGGTTCGTCGCGCCCGGGCCGGAGGTGGCGATTGCGACGCCCACCTTCCCCGACGCGCGGGCGTAGCCCTCGGCCATGTGGCCCGCGCCCTGCTCGTGGCGGGCGAGGACGTGGCGGACGTTCGACCCGCGCGCGAACGCGTCGTAGAGCGGCAGGATCGCGCCGCCCGGGATGCCGAAGGCGATGTCGACGCCCTCGGCCTCGAGCGAGCGGAGGATCGCGTCGGAGCCGAGCATCTTCATGCGGCGAACTCCGTGTCCCGCCGCGCCGACGGAAGACCGGCGAGGAGGACGTCCATGAACTGGCGGGTGGTGGCGGCCGGGCCGGTCTCGACGATGTCCGGCGTACGCACTCCGTCCTCGATCGCCGCGGCGACGCCGCGTTCGAGCGTCTGGGCCGCTGCGCGCTCGCCGAGCCCTTCGCCGAGCATGACCGACGCGGCGAGGAGCATTGCCATCGGGTTGGCCACGCCCTGGCCGGCGATCTCGGGCGCCGAGCCATGGGTCGGGCCGAAGACACCCATTCCGTCGGAGGACATGCGGCCCGAGGCGACCATGCGCACGTCCTCGTGCGCGAATGCGGCCATGTTGGACAGCGCCTCGGCGAAGACCTCTTGCGTTGCAATGACGTCGAACCGCGCGGGGTCCGCGGCGAGGATCGGGAGGACCGTCTCGACCGGGACGTGCTCGACGATGACGCCCTCGTGCCGCTCGGTGGCGGCCTGCACGGCCGCGAACCACTCGTGACTCGTGCCGACCGACGTCACCTTCGCCCTGCGCTCACGAGCGAGCCTGAAGGCGCGCTCGATGGCGACCTGCTCGGCGCCCTCGACCACGGGGTTGACGAGCGCGACGTCGCCCCCGCTGGAGAGTCGCACGCGGGTCACGCGCCACGTGAGGTCGAGCTCCGCCTTCACGCCCTCGAGCGCAGGCTCGCGCGTCGCAGCGATCAGTACGGCGTCCGCCTCGCGGCATGCTTCCCGCGTCGCGGGTGGGAGAGGGTGGCCGAACCGGCGGACTGCGTCCCCGCCGAACGGCACGTGCGCCTCGTCCACGGCGAATGCGTGCAGACGCGAAACTGCCTCCACGGCGCGGCTGGCCTCGGCCATCAGCTCAGGGCCGATTCCGTCGCCGGCGAGACAGGCGATCTTGTAGCGACGGGCTCTCATGGGACGGCGGCCTCCCGTTCGAAGACGTCGTAAAGCGTGACCTGCTTACGTTGGTCGGCAAGCTGCTTGAAGCGCTTGAACGCTTCGTTCAGCTCGTCGCCCTCGAGCTGGATGCCGGCCTCCGCGCAGGCGAGCGCGAACGCGTGCCTGCCGGAGTGTTTTCCGAGCGGCAGCGTCATGACGAGGCCGAGCTCGGTCGGGTCCATGATCTGGTACGTCTTGGCGTCCTTCAGCATCCCGTCCTGATGGATGCCGGCCTCGTGGGCGAACGCGTTCGCGCCCACGATCGCCTTGCAGCGCTGGACGCTGTAGCCCGTCAGCCTCTCGACGAGATGCGAGGTCTTTCCGATCTCCCCGACGACGATGCCGGTCTCGGTCTCGAAGGAGTCCCGGCGGACGCGCAGCGCCATGACGATCTCCTCGAGCGCGGCGTTTCCGGCCCGCTCGCCGAGACCGTTGACAGTCGCCTCGATCTGCGTCGCGCCCGCCCGCACGGCGGCGAGCGAGTTGGCGACCGCCAGCCCGAGGTCGTTGTGGCAGTGGACGGAGAGCGAGACCTCCTCGAGCTCGGGGCAGAGGTGCTGGACCTCGAGGAGGAAGCTCGCGTACTCCTCCGGCAGGCAGTAGCCCACCGTGTCGGGGAGGTTGATCGTGGTCGCCCCGGCCTCGATCGCCTCACGGCAGACCTTGGCCACGAAGCGGGGGTCGGAGCGGGTCGCGTCCTCACACGAGAACTCCACCTCGTCGGCCTTCGCGTTCGCGTAGCCGACGGCCCAGCGGGCCTGTTCGACCACCTCGGCGGGCTCGAGGCGGAGTTTCTTCTCCATGTGGATCGGGCTCGTCGCGATGAAGACGTGGATGCGGGAGCGCTTCGCGTCGGCAAGCGCCTCCGCGCTGGCGTCGATGTCTTCCTTGCGGGTACGGGCGAGAGATGCCACCGCCGGTCGGTCGACCGCGGCCGCCACGGCTCTCACGCCCTCGAAGTCGCCCGGCGAGGAGACCGCAAAGCCGGCCTCGACGACGTCGACTCCAAGGCGCTCGAGCTGGGTGGCGATCTCCGCCTTCTCATGCGGCTGCAGCGCGATGCCCGGGGACTGCTCCCCGTCGCGCAACGTCGTATCGAAGATGGTGATCCTGCGTGCTGCCACTGCTCCTCCTTCGGCGTCCCCGAAACGGAGACGCACCTCGGGTGTCGTTTCGGTCGGCGTGTGCGCCT
>DATEOR010000088.1:0-4426 GCA_035273885.1 Gaiellaceae bacterium | reverse complement strand
CACCTCGTCGGCAGCCCGCAGCCGGTGCAGAAGGTGACCATCGTCTCTCGCGGCCGCGCCCTCGGCTACACGTTGAACACGCCGCAGGAGGACCGCTACCTGCACACGAAGGAAGAACTGCTCGATCTCATGAAGGTTCTCCTCTCCGGCCGCGCCGCCGAGCAGATCGTCTTCGGCGCGGTCACGAACGGGGCGGCAAACGACCTCGAGCGTGTAACGGATCTCGCGCGCGAGATGATCTTCGAGTTTGGGATGGGCGACGAGGTTTCCTCGCGGACGATGCGCGCCGACAACTACGCCCTCTCCGAGCACACGAAGCGCGTGCGCGACGAGGAGCAGGCCCGACTGTGCGATCACGCCTTCGAAGAGGCGGTCAGGCTCCTCACGAAGCACCGCCGTTCGCTGGACACGCTCGCCGCGGCTCTCCTCGAGAAGGAGACGCTGATGCGTCCCGAGCTCGAGGCGCTGCTCGTCGACGTGCGGCCCGAGTCGGACGCGTCCGAGCGCGTCGGCACGCCGCAGGTCGTCTCGCAGGCCGAGTCCAACTAAGCACCCCTCCCGATAGGATCGGAGCGTGGACGTCCGCTCCGTCCATCACGTTGCGTTCGCCGTCGCCGACCTCGACGATGCCGTCGGCACGTACCAGCGTCTCTTCGGTGCGGAGGTCGAGCTGCGCGGGCGCATGGAGGACCAGGGCGTCGAGGCCGTGTACCTGCGCATGGGGTCCGGCCGGGTCGAGCTGATGGGCGCGCTCGCGGAGGACACTCCGGTCGGGCGCTTCCTCGCCAAGCGCGGCCCGGGCATGCATCACGTCGCTTACGAGGTGTCCGATGTCGCACAAGCAGTCGGCGAGCTCGCCGCGGCCGGCGCCGACGTGATCGACCCGGTCCCCCGCACGGGGCTCGACGGCCATGCTGTCTCGTTCGTCCATCCCGACTCCGTGCACGGAGTCCTCGTGGAGGTGATTGGTGGCTGAGAACGATCAGATCCGGCTCGAGATCGCCTTCGAAGGCGGTCAGATCATCGGCGGCACGGTCAGTGCTGCGGTCTCGAAAGCGTTCCAGGAGGCGATGGCCGGCAACGGCGCGGTCTTCGAGCTCGAGTCGCTCGAGGGGAACTTCCTGGTCGCGCTCGGGAAGGTCGTCTACGTCAAGCGCAGCTCACGCGAGACGCAGATCGGCTTCGGTTCGACGGCGTAGCTTGTCGCCCGAGACCGAGGACGTGCGCGCGTTGGTGGAGCGCGCGAAGCAAGGTGACCGCGAGGCGTTCGAGGAGCTCTACCTCCTCCACTTCGACCGGATCTACAGCTACCTCCAGATGAGCGTCGGCAACAAGCACGACGCGGAAGACCTCACCAACCAGACCTTCGTGAAGATGATCGAGTCGATCGACCGCTTCGAGTGGCGCAAGGTGCCGATCTCGGCCTGGCTCTTTCGGATCGCGCACAACCTCGCCATGGATCACTTCCGCTCGAGGAGGCGCTGGCAGCCTGAGGAAGAGCCGCCAGAACAGCCGGAGAGCGCCGAGCGCTCGGCCGAGGACGAGGCCTTCCACGCAATCGGAGAGCGCAGCATGTTCGAGCTGATCGAGAACCTGTCCGAGGACCAGCAGCAGGTGCTCACGCTCAAGTTTGCCTTCGATTTCTCGAACGCGGAGGTCGGCACGATCCTGGGCAAGAGCGAAGGCGCGGTGAAGTCCTTGCAGCACCGTGCGCTCGGCTCTCTCCAGCGTCAAATCGCCAAGACGCGCTGATGGCGGTCGAGGTCGGAATCGTCGGCCTGCAGAACGCGGGTAAGACGACGCTCTTCAATGCTCTCACGCAGGCCGGGGCGGGCGTCTCCGGCAAAGAGCATGTCGGGATGGCGTCGATTGCGGACGACCGCCTGCCCCAGCTCGCCGAGGTCGTCAACGCGAAGAAGGTGACGCCCGCGGCGATCCGCGTCGTCGACGTGCCCGGCACCGGCGCGCAGCTCCTCGGCAACCTGCGCCAGGTGGACGCCTTGCTCGTGGTCCTCGACGATTGGTCCGGCACCCGCAATCCCGCCGACGACCTGGAGACGCTCCGGCTCGAGCTCCTCGTCGCCGACCGCGATCATGTCGAGGGACGCCTGGAGCGGGTGCAGAAGCAGGCGAAGTCGGGCGATGCCGGGCTGCGCGCCGAGGTCGCCGAGCTGGAACGCGTGCTCACGCACCTTGACGGCGGCAGGCCGCTCTCGGAGTACGAGACGGAGCTCCCGCCCGAGCTCGAGCCGCTGACCACGAAGCCGCTCGTCGAGATCCGGAACGGGCCTTCGGGGGTGGACGTGAAGCTCGAGGCGGAACTCGCCGAGCTCCCGGAGGAAGAGGCGGCGGATTTCAGGGACGGCCCCTCTGCGCTCGAGGATGTCGCACGGCGAGTCTTCGAGGCGGCCGGCCTCCTCACGTTCTTCACCGTCGGCGAGAAGGAGACGCGCGCCTGGACCCTGGAGCGCGGCCGCACCGCCCTCGAAGCTGCGGCGAGCATCCATTCCGACATCGCGCACGGATTCATCCGCGCGGAGGTCATCCGCTGGGACGACCTCGTTGCGGCGGGCTCGCACGCCGAGGGCGCGAAGCGCGGCCTCCAGCGTCTCGAGGGAAAGACCTACGTCGTCGACGACGGCGACGTCTTGAACATCCGGTTCAACGTCTAGTCGCTACCAGGGGATCGGCTCCCGGTTGCGGAAGAAGCCGCCCCGCGGGCCGTCGTCCGGGAGTGTGGCGAGCCAGACCGGGGTATCGGCGCCCTCCTCGACGGACACCCGGGCCGCCTGCGTGCCCATGTCGGTGCGCACCCAGCCCGGGCACACAGAGTTGACGAGGATGTTCTCCTCGCCGAGCTCGGCGGTGAGCATGCGGGTCAGGACGTTGAGGCCGGTCTTCGAGACGCGGTAGCCGGGAGAGTGGCCGCCCATGTCCGATAGCTGGCCCATCCCGCTCGAGATGTTGACGATCCTGCCGTAGCCGTTCTTGCGCATGAGCGGGAGCGCCTCCTCGGTGAGCCGCCACGCCCCGAAGAGATTCGTCTCGAGGGTGCGGCGCACCTCGTCCAGGTCGGCGTCGACCGCGTTCGTGCTCCAGC
Organism: Gaiellaceae bacterium; assembly: GCA_035273885.1. Classification (GTDB taxonomy): domain Bacteria; phylum Actinomycetota; class Thermoleophilia; order Gaiellales; family Gaiellaceae; genus DATEOR01. The sequence continues at coordinate 1,326 of DATEOR010000088.1, read as the reverse complement.
CGCCGCCCGCGATTCCCGCGTTGTTGACGAGGACGTCGAGGCGGCCGAGGTCTTTCTCCACGGAGGCGACCGCCGCCACGATGCTCGTCTCGTCGGTGACGTCCAGCTGGACGGCGCTCACGCTCTCGCCCAGCTCCTGGGCGACCTCCTGGCCTTTCGCGAGATCGCGCGAGCCGATCACGACCCGGTAGCCCTGCCCGGCCAGCTGATGGGCAACCTCGCGGCCGATACCGCGATTTCCACCCGAGACCAGCGCGACGCGCTCCATTGCGCCATTATCGCCACCGATGCAGGGCAAAGCCGAGGTCGCCGTCGTCGGCGCCGGGATCGTCGGGCTGGCCGTGGCCGACGCTCTCGCGCGCGCCGGAGCCGACGTGAGCTGCTTTGAAGCGGCCGAGCCCGGGAGCGGCCAGTCGGCGGGCTACACCCGGGTCTTCCGCCACGTCCACGACCGGGCCGACCTCGTGGAGCTCGTGATCCGCGCGCGCCGAGGCTGGGACGAGTGGGGCGAACTGGCCGGCCAGCCTCTCGTCGGCGACGAAGGCGTGCTCTTCGCCTCGCCCGACGCGGAGGAGACCGCGGCCCTCTTCGCAGATGCGGGCGTGGAACACCGTCTGGTGGACGAGAACGAGCAGCGGCGCCTCCTGCCCATCCTTGCTCCTCCGGGTGGGCCTGCTCTCTACGACGTGCGAGGAGGAGCGATTCGCGTCCGCGAGGCGGTGGTGGCACTCGTTGCGCGGCTCCGCGACAGAATCGTCTCGGAGGAGGTGCTCGCCCTCGACTCCGAAGGACGTGTTGAGACCGCGTCCGGCTCCGCGCGCTTCGACCGCGTGCTCGTCTGCGCCGGCGCACGAACACCGGAGCTCGCGGCGCCGCTCGGGATCCACCTCCCGCTCGAGATCCGCGACCACACCCGCGCGACCTTCGCTCCACGCGAGGAACACTCCCGCCTCGCCTGCTGGATGGACCGCACGAACGTGTACGGGGCGACGGTCTATTCGGGGCCGGTTCCGGCGCTCGGCGGCTTCGCGGTCGGCCTGGCGACGGAGGACTGCGACCCTGCCGGCTCGGTCGCGCGCGTCCAGGGCTACGTCGAGCAGGCGCTCCCTGGGCTCGATCCGGAGCCGATCGACACGATCACGCGTCCGCTCACCATCCTCCCCTGGCATCCCGACGCGTTTGCGGTCTGGGAGGCCGGCGCCGTCCTCGCCTTCGCCGGGCACAACCTCTTCAAGTTCGCGCCGGTCCTGGGCGATCTGCTGGCCCAGGCCTGCCGCGGGCAGGTTGCTCCGGAGCTCAGGCCTCCGAATCGACCGAGCGCGTAGC
>DATEOR010000087.1:0-41792 GCA_035273885.1 Gaiellaceae bacterium | reverse complement strand
GGCCTTGTCGTCCGCGAGGACGAGCGGGGTGCCCCGGTTGACGGCGAGAGGGACCTTGCCGTCGCTCGGGAGCTCGAAGCGAACCTTTACCTCGAGAGCGCCTTCGACCTCGCCCGGCTTCATCCCGACCTTCGAGTTCGCGCGGTTCAGGACGACGCGAATCCGATTCTGCGGGAACGCGAGCAGCTCGAGCGTCTGCAGGCTGAGGCGGACGTTCTTCAGGGTCGGGACGTCGAGCCCGCAGACGAGCAAGAGCTCGTCGGTGCGGTCGAGCGTCGCGAGCATCGGCCCGTGGAAGAACGGCGAGGTGTCGACGACGATCACGTCGTACGACTCCCGCGCAACCTCGAGCAGGCGGGCGAGCTTGGCCTCGGTGACGAGCTCGGCGTCCTCCGGGCGCAGCGGCGCCGGAAGGATGTCGAGCCCCGACTGGTGGCGCGTGATGTACCCGGCGAGCTTCTCGGAATCGAGCTCGCCCGGCGCGACGACCAGGTCGTAGATCGTCTTCTCCGGCTCGAGGCCCAGCATGATCGCTGCGTCGCCGAACTGGAGGTCGAGGTCGAGGAGGAGAGTGTTCTTGCCCTCGAACTTGGCAAACGTGGACGCGAGGTTCGTCGCCGTGACCGTCTTGCCGGTTCCCCCCTTGGGCGAGAACACGGTCACGATGCGTCCGCGGCGCGGCGCGTGGCCACCGCCGCCACCGCCGGCCCTGCGGCCGGAGTGGCTCGCCTTGCGAAGTGCGAAGACGACGTTCTCGGTCATCTGCGGCAGGAGAAGGACGTCGGACACGTCAGCCTCGAGCGCCTGCTCCAGCAAGGCCGAGGCCTCACCGGAAGCGAGCAGGATCACAGGCGACTGCGTGTGCTCGCGGATTGCTGCGAGCTCGTCCTCCGGCAAGCCGGAGCTGCGCGTGCCGTGGAGCACGACTTGCAGGTGGCCACCGGTCAGCGTGGCGGCGGACTCCGTCACCCCTTCGCTCCAGCCGACCATCTCGACTTCCGAGTGGCGGCCGAGAGCCTCGCGGAGCTCGGCGAGACCGTCGCAGCTGCCCGTGACGAAGACGCGAACCTTCTCGCGTGTCGTGACAGGAGTCTCGAGGCTCATGGCTGGGGCGTCCTTTCAGTCTGGAACGGGTCGACGAGAAGCTTGCGAAGCTGGGCCCTGGTCATCCCGTCTGCGAGGACGGTGCCCGACCACTCGAACCCTTCAGGGCTATCGGCAGCGTCGGTCGTCGGCCTGAGACTCAGAGACCAGTCGCCCGTGGTGAAGATCCACCAGAGCTTCTCGGCCTGCGCGTCGGTGACGGCAAGCACGATGGACTCGTCGCCCTGGCGGCTCGTGACGCGGCCGCTCGGGTCCTCGATCTCCGGTGCCTGGAGCACCAGGATGTCGCGGAGGATGACGCGGGCGACGTTCTGGTTGTCCGCGCCCTTGACCTCCCACGCGCCGACAACGTCGACCTTGTCGCCCGTCTCGAGCGTGCCCGAGAGGAGCTGGTTGGCGTCGCCGGGCAGCTGGAACGCTCGGAGATTGCCGGTCAGCTGAGCCCGGATGCCCTGTTCGCCTTCGGTGGCGAAGCGCAGCAGCGAGACCTGCTCGCCGGCGTAGATCGGCTCCGACGAGACCTTGCCTGCCAGATCCGCAGGCTCGACGATCGCCCCCGGCGTCACCGAGGACTTCGCGACCTGTGTGCTCGCGAGCTGGCCAGAGATGTCGTCCCCGGCCGTTCCGGCGGGAATGTCCGCCTTGGCCACCCAGACAGTGGTCAGCACCTGACCCTGCTGGATGTCCTGTTTCTGCTGCTTCACGTAGAAGCTGGTCATCATCGCCGCGAGCACGGCAAGCGCCACGGCGATCGCGATGTTACGAAGGCGATAAGTCATTGCACCACGTCTTTCTCAGTTCGAATTTGGGTCTATTCCACGAGGGAAACGTTTGTGACGCCGAAATCTGGCGGCGCGTCACTAGCCTTTTCGGCTTGAATGCCGTCCCACGTGACACTCACGAACTCGCCGAGGAGCTTCTCGTTCGTGCCGTGGAGGTCCAGCCCGGTGAGCCGGAAGCCGGCCCAACCGACGATCTGGTACGTCGCGCCGGTACCGGTACCGGTCAGCTTGCGATAAATCGGGAAGAGCAGGACGTCGCCGATTCGGGCGTCCAGGTTGTCGCCGATGGACGTCGAGCTGAACATGTTTCCCGTGATGGCGCTGTAATCGCCGAGACCCATGTACTTGTCCCAGCCGTTATTGATCAGATCGCCGAGATCGCTCGTCCCTTCCTTGTCGTCGGTGACGTTGATGAAGCCGAAATTGCCCGAGCCGTCTGGCGCGCCAGACTTCTTGAGGTGCTGGTAGACCAGCTCGGTCGGGCCCGCGCAGGGATTCGGGTTGCACTGGAGCTTCGGGTGCTTCTCATCCACGACGATCGGCACGACCCACCTGGCTTCGGTCGGGAAGCCGGCGCGCGCGCTCGCGGTGGCGTGCACGGTCACGGACTTGACGCCGAGCATCTTCGAGAAGAAGCCCGGAGCCGGCCGCGACCCGCTGACGACGATCGTGTCGTTCGGGAAGACCGCCGTCTTGAAGGTGATGTTCATCGTCCCGCCGCCGTTCTTCGTGGCGTACTGGCTGGCGAGGGTCGAGGCGCTCGCGGTCGAGTCGGGGAGCGCCTGCGCGCCTGCGAGCGCCGCCGCGTCGACGGTCGCCTGCAGGCTGCGGTCCGCGCGATACCACGAGCCGATGTCGAGCACCGCTGCGGCCATCGCCAGAAGGACGGCGAGGAACAGGACAGTGATGACGTATGCCTGGCCGCAGCTCTGCTTGTGCCTGGTCATTCCACACGCTCCGTGGTCGAGCTCGTGAGCGTCCCGGACTTCACGACCACTCCGAGCAAGCTGATCGAATAGGGGTAGGTCGCCCGAACCGTCACGTCTGAGCCCGGATCCCAGTCCGCCGACGTGGGCGTGACGAAGACCTTGAGCTTCGACTGGTTCAGGTTGTTCGCCGAGGAGCGGACCTTGGACTCCACCTTCGACTGGCGCTCCGAGGCGGGCAGGTACCGCGCGACCGAAGCCTGGCGCGAACCGGCGCGCACGGCATCCGTGAGGGCGAGGTAGTTGTTGAACGCGATACCGAACTGGATAACCCCGAAGAGCAGGATCGCGAGCACGGGGAAGACGAGGGTGAACTCCACCATCGTCTGGCCCTGCTGTCGCTTTCTCCGAAACTTGGTGAACACTGGAATTCGCTCTTCTTTCGGTCGCGTTGCGTGATTTCTGGAGTTCTGCGTTGCGATTGCAAGACGAGGGGCGGGCGCTCAATTTCTTGCGAGTGCCCGCCCCTCGCCGATTCCTCAAACGACTAGAGGATGCTGACCACCGACATGATGTTTCTCTCGATGCCGGAGGACAGGAACAGGAGAGCGCCGATGATGAGCACCGTGATAACGGCGAGAATCACGCCGTACTCGGCCATCGTCTGACCCTCTTCCCGCCTGCGAATGGCGGCGAACAGCTCGGTGAGGTAGGTCATTTTGCGAGGTCACCTCCCTTCGTCATCCCGGGCACGCATTCGATGCGCACACAACTGCGAAATGTGGAGTGCGAGAGTGGAACTTCTTGCTGCATGTGGGCCTCGAAAATCGGGCGCACGCTTATGGTCACGACGATGAAACCTCCGCTTCGCTTCGGCGTGACCGCTCCGCCGTTGGGCTCCACAAACTGCACGGAGCATCGTCGCTAGGTCGAGTCCGGAGAATCCCCCTCCCTGGGGATTCGACCTCGATGGCCGGCCTTTGCCCCGGAAGGGGGATGACCGGCACCTCGTTCGCCGCTTCGCTCAATGAGTCCGTCGCGGCAACGGATGACGTCTGAAAGTGATCCGCGCCGAAGTGGCGGCCTCGGCGCCCGACAACGGGAGCAAAGGCAATGCCACAAAGCTCGAACTCGCGGCGGGATCTGATCCGCCTCGTCCTCTTTACTTTCGCCGCCTGGACCCTCTGGGCTCTCGGCCGAAACGATGCGAAGCCCGGTGCCGTCGACGAGACGAAGGCCACCGAGACCACGCGCAAGCAGCGCGGCTTCTCCAAGCGCCGGCTTGCGACGAGCCTCGCATTTGCAACTCTCTTCTTCGCGGGCGCGGCCTTCACCGCCGGCGCAGGCGACCAGGCGGCGTGCCTCGTCGACGACTGCACTCCTGCAGCCGAGGCGGACACGACGTCGACGGAAGCCTCCGAGCCCGCTGATCCACCGGTCGCGGAAGATCCCGCCGCCGACGAGCCGGTTGCAGAAGAGCCGGTTGCCGAGGATCCTCCCGCCGAGGATCCGGGTCCGGCCGACGACGGCTCTGCCGGCGGGGATGACGGCCAGCCGGCAGATCAGCCTGCCGACAACCTGGGTGGCTCGGACGACCAGCCCTCCGACGACGGCGCAGCTCCCGTGCCGGGCGACGAGGACGGTTCTTCGGCCGGTGGCAACAACGCCTCCGGCGGCGACAACGGCTCCGGCGGCGACGATCAGTCCGCCGACGAGCCCGACTCCCCGGCTGCCGGTCCCGGCTCTGAGGGCCACGCCGGTGACGACCAGTCGCAGAGCCATGACGTTGCCGACTCGCCCGTCGACGTCGACGCAGCGCACAACGCTGCCGTCGATGCCGAGAACTCGAGCTCGTTCGGCACTTTCTGGCTGCATCGCGTTCTTCCCGACCCGACTCCGCCGGCCCGGCGCCTGGAGCCCCGCTTCGCGCGGAACCTCATCGCCGTCTCGCGGAGCCAGCACGTCGACTGGGCCCTCGTGCTCGGCGTCGTGCGCGCCCACGGCCATCGCACCTCGGTGCCGGCCTCGAAGGCGCAGCTTCGGGCGGTCGCCTCGAACCTCCGCCAGCTGCGCGCCTCTCGTGGCGCGTGGCAGGCCGTGCTCGCCCTCGAGGGTCGCACGGGCTTCGCGGACCGGGCGATCGCTCTTCGCAACTACAACCGCGCGGTCGGCCTCCGGACGCTCGTCCGCGGGCTCGTGGCCTCCAAGGCCGAGCTGCAGAACCGCGTGCTCTCCGACCGGCGGGTCTCGATCTACGCCGGCGGCCGCAGCGACATCGCGGCCGGCCGCGTCGACGTCCGCGTCCTGGCGCTCATCCGCTACCTGGCGGAGGCGCACGGCCAGATCACGGTCTCGTGCCTGATCTCCGGTCACGGGCTGTACGCCCGCCCGGGTGTCGTCTCGGCCCACATCTACGGTGAGGCCGTGGACATCTCCGCACTCGGCGGCGTGTCGATCTACGGCAACCAGCAGCCCGGTGGGCTCACCGAGAAGGCGGTTCGCAACGTCCTCCTCCTCCCGGCTGAGCTGCGGCCCAGGCAGGTCATTTCCCTGCTCGGGTTGGGCGGCCCGTCGTTCGCACTGGCCAACCACTACGACCACATCCACGTCGGGTACTAGATGGGCACCGTCCTGCTGAAGCAGGACGGCAGCCCGGTGTGTGAGCGGTGTCCTCTGGCGGGGACGCCGCTCACACTGCTTTAACCCTCAAGCGCGCGAGTCCCCAGGCCGATTCGACAACCGTGAGACGCGCCGTCGCCGCCTTCGTCTCGCCGCTCGAAAGCTCGCCGCAGGCCGTCCTCCGGCGGGCGGTCGCCGGCCTGCTCTTCGTCTATTCGGGCGCGCTCCTGCTCGAGGGCACGGTCTCGGGCCACGGCGTCTCTCCCGTCGCAATCCTGATGATGGGCGTCTGCGTCGCGATCTGGCAGGAATGGGGAGGCCGGAGCGTGCGCGACTGGGGGCTCGTGCTCGTCTGCTTCCTGGGCTACGCCGCCGGTGCCAACGCGCTTCCCGACATCGGCGTGGACGTGCACTTCACGCCGCAGATCGACGCCGAGCGCTTCCTTTTCTTCGGCCACCTGCCGACGATCTGGCTGCAGGAGCACCTGCACCACGGCACGGGCCCGCTCGAGGTCTTCTCGATCCTCATGTACCTCTCGCACTTCGTCGTCCCCGGGCTGCTCGCATCGCTCATCTGGCTCTACTGGCCGGGACGCGGTTTCGGCGACCTCCTCTTCGGGATCCTGCTCGTCTCGCTACTCGGTGAGATCACGTTCTTCCTCGCTCCGACGGCGCCCCCGTGGATGGCGGGCGACATGGGCTACATCCCGCACGTCGACCACGTGCTCAAGCAGGGCCTCTTCGACCTCGGGCTCGACTCGGTCGCGGAACGGAAGGACGCTGCCGGCTCCTACAACCTCGTGGCCGCGGTGCCATCGCTGCACGCGGCGTGGCCCGTCATCGGCCTGCTCGTGATCCGCAAGCACGGCCTTCCACACTGGCTCTTCGGCGCCCAGGCGCTGCAGGCGCTCGGCGTGGCGTTCGCAGTCGTGTACGCGGGCGAGCACTACGCGGTCGACGTGATCGCCGGGGTCCTCTACGCACTCGTCGCCTGGTGGATCCTCCAGCGGCTCCTCGCGCTCGGACAGAAGCACATGGAGAGGCGGAGGCAGACGGCATGAATCATCTGCGCGTCTTCATGCGCCCGCTCGACCGGCTGGCGCTCTTCCTCGATTCGGGGGGAGCCGCGCAGCAGCCCGGAGCGGCGCGCCTGCGCCGGGGCCTCGCCGTGGTCTGCCTCGTCTTCGCGCTCCTCACCTCGTTCAGGTCGATCGACCGGGGCGGGATGCTCTCGCCCGGCGCGTTGCTCCTCGCCGTGCTCGCCTTCGCGCTCTACTCGAACCGTGGCGGGCGCTTCGTCCGCGACTGGCTGCCGGTCTTTCTCGCCTTCCTCTGCTACGGCCTCGTCGCGAAGGCCGTGCCCGACCTCGGCCTCGAGGTCCACTACACACCGCAGATCGATGCCGACCGCGTGCTCGGCTTCGGCCACCTGCCGACGACCTGGCTGCAGACCCACCTCTACCACGGCGAGACCGGACCGCTCGAGATCTTCTCGCTGCTCATGTACCTCTCCCACTTCGTGGCCCCGGTCGCCCTCGCGTGCCTGATCTGGCTGCGCTGGCCGGGACGCGGGTTCAACGACCTGCTCTACGGCGTCGTCATGGTGTCGTTTCTGGCCGAGATCGCGTTCCTCCTCGCCCCGACGGCGCCTCCCTGGCTCGCCGCCGAACACGGCCTCATCCCGCCGGTCGACCCGGTGCTGAAGAACGCGCTCACAGACCTCGGCCTGAACGAACTCGCGCAGGCCAAGGGCGATGCGAGCCTCTACAACGTCACGGCCGCGGTGCCGTCGCTGCACGCGGCCTGGCCGCTCATCGGACTCCTCGTGATCCGCAAGTACAAGCTGCCGGGCTGGCTCTTCTGGACCCAGCTCGCCCTGACGATCGGCGTCTGCTTCGCCATCGTCTACACGGGCGAGCACTACGTCGTGGACATCTTCGCCGGCTTCGCCTTCGCTCTCGCCGCCTGGTGGCTCGTCCAGTGGGCGCTCTCGGCCGGGCGGGCTCAGCTCCCGGTCACGCCGCCCGCGACGGGACCAGCACCCGCAGACCGCGCGGCCTGAGCTCGAATTCGAGGGGCGCCGGAAGGATGACCGGCTCTCCATCCACGGCCGCGTGCAGGTGGTCGCGGGAGGCCTCGAGCCGGAACCGCTCCGCCGCCCACTCGCTCCATCCCTCGGCCTGCTCGAGGCTGCCGGAGACCACGCGCCCGAGCAGCCCGAGGAGGGCACGCCTGCTGGCCTCCTCGATCACGTAGGCATGCAGCCGGCCCTCGTCCAGCCGCTCGCGGCGGCCGAGCTCAGCGAGGCTCCGCATCGCGTACCCGTTGTTCGCCACGAGCACGAGCAGGGCCGAGTGATGCTCTCGCCGGCCCCCCACCTCGAGGGAAAGGTCGAGCGGGGTTCGGCTCCGGCCGAGCGCAGCCGGAAGCATGCGAAAGATCGCAACGAAGCGGTTCCTCGTCTTCCTGGCCGGATCGTGCACGAAGCTGGCGTAGAGACCGAGCGAGACGTTGTTCAGGAACCAGCGTCCGCCCGCGAGGCCGATGTCGACACGGCGCTCCTCGCCCTCGAACGCGGCGAGCGCGGCGATGGGGTCCTCGTCGTCGAGGCCGAGATCCCGCGCGAAGTGATTCCGCGTGCCGAAGGGGATGCAGACGAAGGGCCGGTCTTGCTCCGCGGCCACACCCGCGACCGGCCCGAGCGAGCCGTCGCCGCCCGCTACGCCGACCGGCCCGACGCCGTTCCGCGCGAGCTCCTCGACGTCGTCGCGCTGGGACAGCACGCGCACGTCGATCCCCTGCTCCCGGGCGGCCGCCGCGAGTTCGTCCGCCGACGGGCTCTGGTCCCCCGAGCGCGGGTTGATGAAAAGGGAGGCTTTAGACAGCGCCTTCGATGGCGTGCAGCGTCCACGCCGGCCCGATCCGCACGAGGTGGCCGTCGGGGTCAGCGAGGTCGTAGACCTCGGTGCCGAAGCGCGTCCTGGTCACCGTCCCGCCGATCCCGTAGGTCTCGAGCCGCTCGACCTCGGTCTCGATCTCGTCCGCGGCGAGCTCGAGCCGGACCGCCCCTCCGACCTCGCGGCCGCGGTCGGGATCCCATGTCAGAACGAGGAACGTCTGCTGCTCGAGGACGAAGAAGGCACTGTGCGCGTTCTCACCCTCGTCGTACGCGGCGGCAGGCCCGTAGCCGAGCAGCCGTGAGTAGAAGTCCGTCGACCGGTCGAGATCGGTGACGTAGAGATGCACGGCCGTGACGAGGCCGGTCACTTCGCCTTCTTGTCCGTCGCGCGCCGGCGATCGCGCTGTTTCTTCTTGCGCTGGCGGTCGTTCCGCCACCGCTTGAGAGGCCGAGATCCGCGTCCCATCAGGCCTGGGAGCTTATAGAGTTGCCCGCGGTGGCGCTCACCCCCAGCCGCACCGTCGAAGAGCTGACAGAGCTTCGGGAGCTCACGGGCGACGAAGAAGGCGCCCAGCGCGTCGCGTGGACGGACACCTGGGTTCGCGCGCGCGAATGGCTCTCCGGAAAGCTCGCGCCGCTCGGCGTCGAGGAGGAGACCGACGAGGCCGGAAACCAGTGGTTCACTCTCGCAGGCGCCTCGGACCGGGCGCTCCTGATCGGCGGCCATATCGACTCCGTCCCCAACGGCGGCTGGCTCGACGGTGCGCTCAACGTCGTGGCCGGAGTCGAGGTCTTACGCCGGATCGCGGAGCAGGGAGAGCCGCCTGTCACGGTCCGCCTCGTCAACTGGGCGGATGAGGAGGGTGCGCGGTTCGGCCGGAGCCTCTTCGGCTCAAGCGCCGCCGCCGGCTCGATGGCCGACCAGGACGAGCTCAGAGCCCGGCGAGACGCCGACGGCAACCCGCTGCCCGATGCGCTCGCACGCCACGGAGTCGACCTCGACGACGCGGTGAACGCCCACAGCCAGCTCGCGAACGCCGCCGCTTACCTCGAGCTCCACATCGAGCAGGGGCCGGTGCTCGAGTCGATGGATCTCCCGCTCGGAGTCGTCCTCGGGACCTTCGGCGTCGAGAGGCACCAGATCACCTTTCGCGGCCAGGCCGCGCACGCAGGGTCGACCCCGATGGACAGGCGCCGCGACGCCCTCGCTGCAGCCGCGAAGCTCGCGCTCGAGATCCGAGAGACCGCGAGGCGGACCGGCGACGGGGCGGTCTGCACGATGGGGAGCTGCGTGACGCGGCCCGGGATCGTCACCTCCGTCGTCGAGACCTGTACCGTCCTCCTCGACCAGAGGCACCTCGACGCGGCCAAGCTCGCCGGGATGCTCGGCGAGACCCAGGAAGCAAGCGAGCGCTTCGCCTCCGAGGAAGACGTCGAGGTCGAGTGGGAGAAGGTCTGGAGCATCGAGCCGATCCTCTTCGACCCCGAGCTCATCGAGCTCGCGGACGAGGCGGTGCGCGAGGTCTCAGGCACCTCGCACCGGCTCCCGAGCGGGCCGCTTCACGACGCGGCCGAGGTCTCGCGCGCAGGCATCCCCACGGTGATGCTGTTCGTCCAGAGCCTGCGCGGCCTCTCGCACACCAAGCTCGAGGACACGAAGCCCGAACACCTCGAGCAGTCTGTCGAGGCGCTCGACCGCCTCGCGTCGAAGACGCTGGCGAAGCTCGCCGGCTAGGGCTTCCTGCGCAGCGCGCCGACGAGTGCGCGCGGAAGTCGTCGCCGCGCGGTGGCCAGGGCTTCGTGCAGAGCCGGCGACGCGTCCGGACCGTGCACACCGGCGCCGTGCCCGCACAAGACGTGCTCCGGATCGAGCGCGCCGAGAACACGCGGAGGGCGGAGGCGTAGGACGGGGTGGACGCCGATGGGCTCGCCGGGCGCAGTGAAATAGCCCACGCTCCCGAGCGCGTCCGCGACGACGAGCACGTGACGCTCCGGCTCCCAGAACGCCACCTCCTTCCAGACCCGGTTCCATACGAGGGGAATCAGCCGGCCGCGGCCGGCAGCACTACCGAGCTCCATGCGCAGATGCGGGACGCCGAGCCGAGCCGCGAGCGCCGCGGAGTCACGTTCGTGCCGGTCGAGAAGCTGAACGACGGCCTCCGGCTTCCCGAGTGCCCGGATCCTCTCGTCGATCCCGGGCACGTTCACCGGATCGAAGACGAGGACCGCGCCGCCGACCTCGACAGCGTGCGAGGTGCGCTCGAGGAAGCCTGGCTCGGTCCAGCCGAAGCCGCCCTCGAACTCGTCGCAGAGCCCGAGGCTCAATCCCCGAGGAACGTCTGGTACAGGAGAAACACGTTCAGACAGATGATGACCGCAGCGATCGCCCACGCGGCAGCGTTGGTCGCCCGCGTGTTCACCAGGGAGCCCATGAGATCGCGCCGGCTCGTGAAGATCACCAGGGGAACGAGCGCGAACGGGATGCCGAACGAGAGCACCACCTGGCTGATGACCAGGGACCGGCTCGGATCGACTCCGATCGCGAGGATGATCAGCGCCGGGGCGAGCGTGATCGCCCGCCGCAGGAAGAGCGGGATCTGCCGCTTGATGAATCCCTGCATGACGACCTGGCCCGACATCGTCCCGATCGAGGACGAGGAGAAGCCGGACGCGAGGAGGGCGATGCCGAAGAGGACGGCCGCACCGGTGCCGAGCTCGTTGTCGAAGCTCGAGTAGGCATCCTCGATCGACTCGATCCCGAGCCCGAAGAAGACGGCCGCGGCGATGGCGAGCATGGACATGTTCACAAAGCCCGCAATCGTCATCGCGATGATCACGTCGATCCGCTCGAAGCGCTGAATCCGCCGCTTCTCGGCCTCGTCCCGCCCGACGATGCGGTTCTGGGTCAGAGCGGAGTGCAGATAGACGACGTGCGGCATGACGGTCGCGCCGAGGATTCCGGCGGCGATCAGCACGGACTCGGAGCCGTCGAAGCGCGGGACGAAGAGGTGCGTGGCGATCTCCCCGGGATCGGGCCTCGCGAGGACGACCTCGAAGGCAAAGGCGACGACGATCACGCCGACCATCCCGGCGATCACCGCTTCGAGGCGGCGGAAGCCGTAACGCTGGAGGGCGAGGATCCCGAATGCGCCTGCGCCGGCGAGCAGCCCCGCGGGGAAAAGCGGCATGCCGAAGAGCAGGTGGAGGCCGAGCGCGGCGCCGAGCACCTCGGCGAGGTCGGTCGCCATCGCGATCGCCTCGGCCTGGATCCAGAGACCGATCGAAACCGGCCGGCTGAAGTTGTCGCGGCAGGTCTCCGGGAGATTGCGCCCGGTGGCGATCCCCAGCTTCGCCGAGAGCGTCTGCACCAGCATCGCCATCAGGTTCGCTGCGAGGACGACCCAGAGGAGCAGGTAGCCGTACTTCGCGCCGCCGGCGATGTTCGTAGCGAAGTTGCCAGGGTCGATGTAGGCGACGGCGGCGATGAAGGCCGGGCCGAGGAAGGGCCAGAGCCCCCGAAGCCCCTTGCTCTGGCCCGAAAGAGAGGCCTGCGCTGCGCGAAGGGTCGCCGCCTCGCCGGGTAGGACGTCGCCCACCCCCACGCCGGCTCTGCGCGGCCGTTCCACAGCTTCGGGATCTCGGATCTCGGTCATCAGAAACTAAAGTTTAGACGCATCAAAATCTTAGACGGAATCCGGGCTGAACGGCAATCAACCCCCCGAAGGGGTGATACCTCCGCCCCACCGGTCACCGATAGTCGGAACAGGGTGGAATTCCTCGCCCACAAATGAATCTGCGGCCCCATGAGCACTCCGTTGCGAGAACGTCCTGACGCCCCCCTTGGAACCCTCATCTTCCGCGCTGGCCTCCTGCCCGCGGAAACCATCGAGAGCGCGCTCGAAGAGGGCGTGAAGACGGGGCGAAGGCTCGGCGAGATCCTCATCGAGCGGGGTCTTCTGCAGGAAGAAGACCTCACCCGGCTCCTCGCGGGCCAGAAGGGTCTTCCGTTCGTCAGCCTCCGTTCCGAGCCGATCGACCCCGAGGCGACCAAGCTTCTCAGCGAGGATCAGGCGCGGCTCTTCAGCGCGCTGCCGATCCGCTTCGAGGAAGGCCTTCCGCTCGTCGCCGTCGCGGATCCGACCAATGACGTCTTGAACCGGAACATCCGCGAGGCGCTCGGCCAGGAGGTGCGCTTCGTCGTTGCCGGCCGGACCGAGCTGAACGAGGTGATCGGCGAAGCCTACTCCGGCACGCTCCGCGCTGTGGCTCCCGCTCCGGAGCCCACCGTCGAGGCCGAGCCGGAGCTCGACCCAACTCCGCTCCGAGTGGACACGAGCGTTCCGCCCGCTGCCGAGGAGGCTCCGCTACCCGCCTACGAGCCCGAGCCCGAGCCCGAGCCCGCGCCTGAGCCGGAAGCGATCCCCGAGCCGGCGCCCGCATTCGAGTCTGCCGACCCTGAGCCCGTCTTCGAGACCCCCGACCCTGAGCCCGTCTTCGAGAGGCCCGAGCTCGAGCCTGTGTTCGAGGCCCCCGTCTACGAGGCCGCTCCGCCGGTCGAGCCAGATCCTGAGCCGGAGCCCGTCCTCGAGCCGGCCGCCGCATTCGAGGGGCCCGCCCCGGCGAACGAGTACGCGCCCCCGGCGAACGAGTACGAGCCCCCGGCAACCGAGTACGAGCCCCCGGCGCCGTCCTACGAAACGCCTCCCGCGCCCGAGCCCGTCGCACCGCTCGCAACCGAGCCGGCTGTGCCGCAGTCTCTCGCTGAGACCAATGGCCAGGTACCCCACGATCTCGAGGACGACCTCCTCCATTCGGAGCCCGTCCCGCCCGCAGCCGAGCCCACACCCGCCGAAGTCACGCCCGCCGAGGCCGCACCCGCCGCCGAGGCTGCACCCGCGGCCGCGAACGGCGCCGGTTTCACGGTCTCCGTCAGGCTGACGAGCGGCGAGCGCCTCACGGTCGCCGACTGCGCCGACATCGGCGAGGCCAAGGGCTACGCGAAGGCGCTCACGAAGCAGCTCGGCACAACGGACCCGGACGACTGGCCCTTCGTGAACGGCCGCTTCCTGAAGCCCGACACGATCCTCTCCGTCGACGTCGAGCAGTCCTAGCGCGCTGGCCGGCGGGCCGGAAAGCCCGGCCGCCGTCCCAGAACGCCTAGGTCACCCCGGAAGCAAGGTGGACTGCGGCCCGATTGCCATCCCGCGTCGCTCGGCTAGCGCTTCGAGCACGATGACCGTATCCGCGACCGGGATGTCCTCCAGGTAGGCCTCCCGGGACTCGAACGACGCGAGCACCGCGCTACAGCCAGCCGCGTACGTCTCTCCATCCCCTTCCGCCAGACCGACGAGCGCCTCGGCCACCGGCGCGGGGAACGCGTCGCCTTCGACTGCGCGCAACCTGGCCCCGAGCTCCGCGGCGGCGGCATCCTCGCCGAGAATCAGCTGGGCCAGTGCCGCCGCGTAGGTGCCGATCGGCGAGTCGCCCCCGGCAGGATCCTGCTCTAGGGCCCAGCGGGCGTCGGTCTCCGCACCCTCCCAGTCGCCGGCAAGGAGCCGGGCTTTGAGGGCGCCGATGAGCCGGCCCCAGCTCCCCGGCGGCGCATCCGGCCAGCTGTCCCGGTAGCGCCCGGCCGAGCGTGCGAACCAGCCGGCGGCCTCGGCGCTCCGGCCCTGCATGGTGCGGGCGAGGCCCGCTCCGCCTGCCGCCATCGCCGCCCGCACGAGCTGTTTCTGGCGAAGGTCCGCCTCGTCGGGGAGACGAGCGAGCGCATCTCCATAGCGCTGCTCTTCCCGCTCCGCGTGCTCGTCCCAGGCCACCCGAGAAAGCCTAGCTCCGCCGATTGCGAGGTTCCCCTTTTCGGGGGACGGCAGTGGCCTCACCTCCGACGACAATTGTCACAGCCGTTGACGCTCGGGAGCCCCGCCGCCGCAGTCGGGGCTCCCCTTCGTTAAGGCGCCGCTAACTGTCCCGATCGGCCCTTGTCGGGACAGGAGGAAAGCGTGAGAATGGTCTCGAGGCGCGACAAGCGTCCTCGTTCGAGGGGTTGAAATGTCGACAAAAGGCGCCGTAATAGAGGAAAAGAGGTGGCGGGAAGCGAACTCCCCGCCACCACGGCGAAAGATCACACTGCTAGCGATCTACCACCAGGGAGTACCGGCGACAAGAGCCGCAAGTGTCCCAAGCCCAGCGCAAAGCGCGGTCAGCTTGAGTCTCATGGAGCCGTCCTTTCCTGAACCGATTGACAGCTCCTGGGCCCCAGGAATTTGACAACGTGAGGTTATAACAGGTTCCGGATGCCAAGACAAAAGTCAACCCACGTCGATAGCCCAGCCGCCGTCGGCGAGCGGCTGAAGGCAGCGCGGGAACGAGCCGGCCTCAGCCAGCGTCAGCTTTCGTTCCCCGGATGCTCGCCCGCCTACATCTCGCGGATCGAGTCAGGCGACCGCATCCCCTCGCTCCAGCTGCTACGGGAGCTCGGCCGACAACTCGGGGTCACGGAGGACCACCTCGCCACGGGCTCCGATATTCGGGGAGACCGCGGAGCTGTGCTCGTCGAAGCAGAGGTGGCTCTGCGCCTGAACGAGCTCGAGGAAGCAGACCGTCTCTACTCGTCGCTTTTCGAAGGGACGACCCCGACGCTCCGTGCGGAAGCGCTTGCCGGACTCGGCCAGGTCGCCTTCCGCCGCGGCGAGCCGCGCAAGGCGATCCCGCTGTTCGAGGAAGCACTCACGCTGTTCGCATCGCACGACGCCAACCACCCGGATCTGGCCGACAGCCTCGGGCGCTCGTACGCAATGGTGGGCGAGCTGGAGTCGGCCATAGGCGTCTTCGAGCGGTACCGCGAGTCGGCAGCACAGCGAAACGACGCATTCCAGACGATCCAGTTCTCGGTACTCCTCGCCCACGCCCTCATCGACAGCGGCAATCTCGGGCGCGCCGAGGAGCTCCTCGGCGCGGCTCTCGCGCTCGGGAGCGGATCGGAGAGCCCGAGCGTCCGGGCGCAGCTCTACTGGTCACAATCGCGCCTGCACGCGGAGCGCGGCGACCCAGTAACCGCCGCGCGGTTCGCTCGTAGCGCCCTCGAGATCCTGCGCCTCACGGAGGACACGTACCGAACGGCGCGAGCGCACCAGCTCCTCGCCCACCTCGAGCTCGACCGTGGAAACGCGCAGGAGGCTCTCGACATCCTCAAGGAGGGCTGGCCGCTCTTGGAGGCGAGCGCGAACGGCCTCGAGCGGGCGCAGTACCGCCTCGAGGAGGCACGCGCCCTCGCAAGGCTCGGGCGGAGCCAGGAGGCTGCAGCCCTCGCGATGCAGATCTCCGGGCTCATCGCCGACGCGCATCCGGAGGACGCCGCGCGCAGCTACTCGGTCCTGGCCGGAGTCTTCGACGACCTCGGCGACCGAGGCAGGGCGCGGGAGCTCTACGAGCTCGCGGCCGAGCTCCTCGAACCGCGCAACCCGAACCGCTTCCTCGTCGACGTCTACTCGCGCCTCGCCGACATCGCCGAGTCGGAAGGGCGCAAGGAAGAGGCTTACGAGCTGATGAAGAAGGCCGTGGGCATGCAGAAGGCAGTGGCCGAAGCGGCCCCGTCCTAGGCCTGCACCCGCCGAACTAGGGTATATTTCGACCAGCCGCGCGCACATTCACGCGCCGGCATCCTCGTTTCATCTTGCAGCGCCTCTTGCGCTGCACCCTATGCACGAAGCGATAGACCAACGGACCCTTCCTGGGGTGGAAGCGGACGGCTTGGCCGCCGCGGCCGAGCGCGCCGGAAAATGGGCGGGCGAGCCTTTCCTCAGGCCCGACGAAGACCCGGCAGAAGCGCTCGCGGAGGGCCGTGCGCGCCGTCGCGCGCTCGAAGACGCCCTCGAGGAGATGGAGGGGGGCCGGCGGACGCCGTCGCCCTCTTGGAAGATCCGCTACGCGCTCATGCTCGGCCTCGAGCGCGAGCTCACCGACCATCCTCCCCGCCTCGCATCGGGTACCGAGCTCCGCCGCCACCAGATCGACGCGCTCGCGGGAATGCTGACCGAGCTGATCGCGCGCCACGAGGAAGAGGCCGAGAACGGGAATGGAAACGGCCACGGGAACGGTCATGCGCTCGAGGAGCCCGAGGACGACGAGGAGCGAGAGGACGAGGACCTCGAAGAGGACGAGGGCGGGCCGGCACCCGAGAATGACCCCGGCGCCGTCCGCCGCTTCCGTTTCCGCCACCCGACGGCCTCGGGCAAGACGATTGCCGCCGCGGGCTTCGTCGAGGGCGCACGCACGATGGGCGTTCTGATCCTTACTCACCGCCGCCTTCTCGTTCAGCAGTTCACGCGCGACCTGACGACGGAGGGCTACGGCGACCGTTTCCGCCCTGCGATCGAGGAGGGCCAGGAGGCCCTGCGCGGCAACCCGATCACGATTCAGACCTACGCGTGGTTCGCGCGCCACGTCGACTCGATCTCGACGAGCGCGTACCAGCTGGTCATCTGCGACGAGGCCCACACGGCCCTCGGTGAGAAGACGAGCTCGGCAATCCGCCGGTTCGCCGACCCGATCTACATCGGCATGACTGCGACCGAGCAGCTCATCGCGAAGCAGGTATCGGATGTCTTCCCGGCCTCGGTCGACGACCTTCCGCTCGCCGATGCCGCCCGCCGCGGCCTGATCGCACCCCTTCGCTGCCTGCGCGTACCGCCGGCCGCGGCGGTCGCGTCCGTGCCGATCGTCGGCGGCGACTACGACCAGGAGATCCTGGCCCGCGTCCTCGACCACTCGGTCATCAACCAGGCAGCCGCGAGCCTCTACCGCGACCGCTTCGGAGAGACGCCGGGAATCGTCTATGCCGCGGGCGTCGAGCACGCCTACAACCTCGCCCGCGAGTTCCGCGCCGCAGGACTGAAGGCGGAGGCGGTGAGCGGCAAGACTCCGCCGCTGAAGCTCGCCGAGACGCTGGCGGCCTATGAGCGCGGCGAGATCAACATCCTGATCAACGCGATGCTGCTCGCCGAAGGCTGGAACTCGCCGCGCGCCACGGTCTGCATGCATCTCGCCCCGACCGCCAGCCGCCGCGTCTACCAGCAGCGCATCGGCCGGATCATGCGGATGCATCCACGGAAGGAAGCCGGCGTCGTCGTCGACTTCGTCCCGGACGCGGCGACGCACAACGAGCGCACGATCACGCTCCACTCGCTGCTCGACGCCGACTTCTACCGGCCGGGCGCGCGGGTGACCCCGGCCCCGCGCAGGCGAGTCCAGCGCCGCGCCCGCCGCAAGCTCTCGCCGGCACCCTGGCTCGTGCCGGTCACGCCCGACGTCCGCCGCCGGCTCACGGTGATCAACCGGGAGTGGGAGCGCGTCGACCCGAGCAGGCTCGCTGACGACGAGCAGCTGCTCTGGGCCCGGATCGCCGGCCGCCAGCTCCGCTTCGAAGAGCGCCAGCATTTTGCCGAGAAGCTCGCCAAAGCCTCCCGCGAGTGCCGCGAGGCCTTCCTCATGAGCTGCGCCGCCGAGAACCCGAACCGACGGCTCCGTCTGTCGGCCCTCGGCGACCGCGTCGCAGTGACCGTCGACCGCGCGAGCTTCGACGACCTGGTCACGATGACCACTTCCGCGCCGACCTGGGAGAAGGACCGCGTGCAGGGGGTCCGCATCCTTCTGCGCGCGATCGGCGAGGGGAAGGTGGATGCGCCCGAGGAGATTCTTTCCCGCTGGACGTGGCGGCTCGCGCGCGCGACGCGCAAGCTGCAGGACCGCCGCGCCGGCTCCGACCTTCCCGAGGCGAAGCGACTCCTCGGCGCCCTCACGAACTCACGCGGGCACCGGCACGAGGAGAACGCCGCACGCCTCGTCAACGTCGCGCTCGAGCAGCCGATCCACGTGGCAGTCGCGCTGCTCGCCTCCGCCGAGGCCTACACCCCGACCGCGCAGCAGCTCATCGACCGCATGCGCGAGCGCCTCGGGACGATTCAGGAGGTCGCGAACGCACTGGCGGACAACCTTCCCGCTCCGAAGCAACACTCCGGCAAGTCGCGCCGGCGCCGCCGCAAGCGCAAGCAGAAGGCCGAGCAGCAGAAAGCCGAGCAGCAGAACAAGGAGAAAGGCGAGGGCGACGGCCAGAAGAAGGGCGAGCGGAAAGGCAAGAAGAAGCCCGCCAAGCCCGACGCCGCGCCTGCGGGCGCCGCGGACTAGGGCCCTTCTTCTTCCTCTTCTTCCTCTGCACGCCGGGCCTCGTGCTCGCGCAAGAAGCGCGTCAGCTCCGCGGCGAGCGAATCACCTGAGGGCACGTCCAACTCGTCTCCGAGCGCGTCGCGTCGCGCCTCGAGCTCCTGGACGTATGCCTCCGTCTCCTCGTCAGCCGACACGGCCTCGCTGACCTGCTGCTCGTAGGCCGCCGAGGCGCGCTCGAGGTCGCCGAGGTCGAACTCCGTTCCGAGCAGGCCGGCCAGCCGCTCGCAGAGGGCGAGCGCGGCCCGGGGGCTCGCGGCCAGCGAGGCGTAGTGCGGGACCGCCGCCCAGAGGCTCGCCGAGGGAAGGTCCGCATTGCGGCAGGAGTCGTGCAGGACGCCGACGATGCCGGTGGGCCCCTCGTAGCGCGATGCTGCGAGGCCGAGCTCCTCGACGAGCTTCTGGTCGCTGGCCGAGCCCGTCACTGGAGCGGGCCGCGTGTGCGGCACGTCCGCGAGGAGCGCGCCGAGCGTGACCACGAGCTCCACGCCGAGCTCGCCGGCGAGCTCGACGATCTCGTCGCAGAAGGTCCGCCAGCGCAGATTCGGCTCGATGCCGAGCATCAGCACGGCGTCGCGATCGGTCCCCGGAACGGGCGCGTGGTAGAAGACCGTGTCCGGCCAGTCGATCCGGCGGGTGATCCCGTCCTCGAGGGCGACGTGCGGACGCGTGGCCTGGAAGTCGTAGAACTCCTCGGGATCGACGTTCGCGAAGCGCCGCGCCTCCCACGACTGGGCGAGGAAGCTCGTGGCGAGCGAGGCGCCCTGGGCGCCGTCGTTCCATCCCCGAAAAGCACCGACGAGCACGGCGCGGCGAAGGGTCGGGCGCCGTTCGATGCGGAGATGGCTGCCGATAGGTGGAGTCTAGGGCAGTACGGGCCGTGACCTGAGCAGAAGCCGGGCCGCTAGCGTGACCACGCCGACCCACACCGCGGTCGCGAGGGTGACGTGCACCAGCACGAGCTCCCAGGGCAGGTGCTCGCGCCACTGGATGTCGCCGACGGCCATCTGCACCAGCAATAAGCCGAGGACGCCGGCCGCGAACATGAGATCCCCGCGAGCCTCTTTTCTGTGCCAGAGCAGCGAGGCCACGATCCCGACGAATGCGATCGCGAAGATCCCCGTGGCGCCGACATGGATGTGCAGAGCATCGGGGAGCAGGCCGTAGCGCTTGATCTTCTCGCCGCCCGAGTGCGGGCCCGCCGCGGTGACGAGTGTCCCGGTGACGATGAGCGTGAGCGCGCTCGGCACGAGGACGACCGCCAGCCAGTTGGCCGCGAGCGGCGAATGCTTGACGACTCCGCGCACGAAGTCGTGCGCGCCGAGGGCCACGACGACGGCCACGCCGAGCGCGAGCAGGGAAAGCAGGAAATGCGCCATGACGATCAGCGGATGCAGCTCGACGAGCACGGTGATCCCGCCGAGGACGCCCTGCAGGAGCACGGTGACCGGAAGCGCCCAGGCGGCCCACAGAAGCCAGCGCGGGAGCCGCTCCACGCGCGTCGCGCCGATCGCGGCAACGAGGGTCACGATTCCGACGACGAAGCCCACGCCGCGGTTTCCGTACTCGACGAGCGCGTGGAAGTTCTTCTCAGGAAGGAACGACGAGCCGCACCGCGGCCAGTTGTCGCAGCCGAGTCCGGAGCCCGTGAGGCGCACGGTGGCGCCCGAGACGACGATGAGGAAGAGGGCGAAGAGCGCGACGTAGGCCAGCAGGGCGAATGTCTCGGCCGAGATTGCGAAGCGGGCCCGGCCGACCTGCGTCGTGTCGGCCTCCATCAGGCGAGAGCCACGCCGGTTCCCTCGGCGACGTGCCCGATGCCGGCGAGCGAGAGCCCCGCGTCCGCAAACGACGCCTCGAGCACCGCGCTCTTCTCGGCCGGAAGCGAGATCAGGAGGCCGCCGGCCGTCTGCGGATCGAAGCCGAGAATGTCGAGCTCCTCGGCGATTCCGTCGAGCTCGGTCGCGCCGGCGACGAACTCCCTGTTGCGCTGGTCTCCGCCGGTGCGAAGGCCGCGTCGGGCGACCGCGAGCGCGCCGGGGAGGGCCGGGAAGGAATCCGGGTCGAGGACAAGACGTACGCCGCTTCGCTCCGCCATCTCGTGGGCATGGCCGAAGAGGCCGAAGCCGGTCACGTCGGTGACCGCGGACGGCTCGAAGGACCGGACGGCCTCGGCGGCGCGGTCGTTCAGCTCCGTCATCGTCGCGGCAGCGGCCTGCAGCTCCTCCTGGCCCAGGACCTTCTTCCGCACGCCCGTGAGGACGAGCCCCGTGCCGAGCGGCTTCGTGATGTACAGAGCATCGCCGGGCCGGGCGCCGTTCTTCCGCCAGATCGCATCCGGATGCGCCATGCCGATGACGGCGAGGCCGTACTTCGGCTCGTCGTCGCGAATGGTGTGCCCGCCCGCGAGGAGCGCCCCGGCCTCCTCCACCTTGGCCGCGGCGGCATCGAAGACCGCGCGTACCGCCTCGATGGGAAGCTCCTCCGGGAACGCGGCGACGGAGAGCGCGAGCAGCGGTTTGCCTCCCATGGCGAAGACGTCGTTCAGCGCGTTGACCGCCGCGACGGCACCGAAGAGGGCGGGGTCGTCGACCATGGGCGGAAAGAAGTCGGTCGTGAAGATGAGTGCGCGCTCGTCATCGAGCTTGTAGACCGCGGCGTCGTCCGCCGGGGAGAGCCCGACGAGCAGATTCTCCGAATCGGCCGGCGCGAAGCCGGCGAGGAGCTCCTCGAGCCGTCCCGCCGCGTACTTGGCGGCGCAGCCCCCTCCGGCTTCGAGACCCGCGAGTCGCGCAGTAGTCTCCACGCGGTGGAGGTTACCCCCCGCACGTTTGGGTGTCAGAGCATGACTGGAAGGCTGGAGCGCGTGCTCGTCAAGCCGCCGGCGGCAGGTGCATGGACGGCATGGCGCGCCTACGGCTGGAGGGCTGAGCCCGATTCCGCCGGGCTCGAGGCCGAGCACGAGGCGTTTCGCGCGCTCCTCGCCGAGGCCGGCGCGGAGGTCGTCCTCGGCCAGACAGGCGGAAGCTCCAATCCCGACGCGATCTATGCCTACGACCCCGCGCTGGTCGCCGATTCGGGCGCGGTGCTGCTCATGCCCGGAAAGGAAGGGCGGCGGCGAGAGCCGGAGGAGATGGGCGTCGACTTCATGGAGGCGGGCGTGCCTCTCGCCGGCCAGGTGCGCTTCCCCGCGACCGTGGAGGGCGGGGACACCGTCTGGCTCGACGAGCGCACGCTGCTCGTCGGCCGCGGCTACCGGACGAACGACGCCGGCATCGACGGGCTCCGCGAGCTCCTTCCCGATGTGGAGGTCGTCGGCTTCGACCTGACCCACTACCACGGCGCCGGCGAGGTGCTCCACCTCATGTCCTTCCTCTCGCCCCTCGACGTCGACCTGGCAGTCGTCTACCTCCCGCTCATGCCCGTGCGGCTGGTGCAGCTCCTGCGCGAGCGCGGGATCGACTTCGTCGAGGTGCCGGACGAGGAGTTCGAGTCGATGGGCCCGAACGTGCTCGCCCTCGGCCCGCGCGTCGCCCTCGCACTGGAGGGCAACGACGAGACGCGCCGGCGCATGGAGGCAGCCGGCGTCGACGTGCGCACATACAAGGGCGACGAGATCTCCCGCAAAGGTGACGGCGGGCCGACCTGTTTGACGCGCCCGCTCCTGCGCGCCTAGCGGAGCAAAAAGCCGGTCCCGAGCTCGTCGCGCTCGTCGAGGACGAACTCGTGCGCGCCCGTCCGGTGCGCGCTGCCCTCGACTTCGGTGACGACCGCGGGCCGCCCGGCCACCTCCGCGTCCCCGACGACGCGGGCCGAGAAGGCCGTGCCCACGATGCTCTCGTGCGCAAGCTCCTGGCCCCGCACCAGCTCCCCGTTTGCGTCGAGGAGCGCCAGGCGGGCCGACGTCCCGCTCCCGCACGGCGAGCGGTCGACTTCACCGTCGGCGAAGATCGTCACGTTCCGCTGGCGAAGAGGCGCACCCCGGTCGATCCGCTCGAAGAAGATGACGCCGTAGATGTCGCGGAGCTCCGATTCGAGCGGGTGGACGAACTCCCGACCGGCCTCGAGCTCCCGCTTGATCTCGCGGCCGAGCTCGATGAGCCGCGGCAGCGACTCCTTCGTCACGGGGAGCGGCGATTCGACGGAGGCGTAGTAGGCGCCGCCGAAAGCGACGTCCACGGCGAGGCCGCCCGCTTCGAGCCCCTGCGCCTCCACGTAGGAGGGGACGTTCGTGAAGCGAACGCGCTCGACGTGCCCGTCGCGAACCGAGGCGACCGTCTCGAGCCGCCCGGAGGGCACGTCCACCACGACGCGGGTCTCGGGCTCGGCCGCGGCGATCACCCCGTTCTCGAGCGCCCAGGTCACGAGCGCGATCGTCCCGTGCCCGCAGGCCGTCGAATAGCCCGCGTTGTGGAAGAAGACGACTCCGAGATCGGCGTCGCCATCGTTCGGCTCCGTGACGAAGCATCCGTACATGTCCGCGTGCCCGCGCGGCTCGTGCACGAGCAGCTTGCGCACCTCGTCGAGCCGCTCGAGCGCGAAGCGGCGCTTCTCGAGGATCGTCGCGCCCTCGAGCGGCGCCACACCGCCGGTGACGATGCGAAATGGCTCGCCGGCGGTGTGGTAATCGGTCGTCCGAACCTTCAGCGCGCCCTCCTAGGACGTCTGGGATGTCGGCGGGGACAAGGCCGGGCTTGGCCCGGACGAGCCCACGCCGACCAGGCGTTCTAGGAGCCCTTTTCGATCGGAACGTCCACGAGGTTGCCCCACTCCGTCCATGAGCCGTCGTAGTTTCGCACCCGCTCGAAGCCGAGCAGCTCGCTGAGCACGAACCACGTGTGCGCGCTGCGCTCGCCGATGCGGCAGTAGGCCGTCACTTCCTTCTCGGAGGTGATGCCCTTGCCGCCGTAGAGCTCACGGAGCTCGTCGGCCGGCTTGAACGTGCCGTCGTCCTGAACCGCGCTCGCCCACGGGATCGACACCGCCGAGGGGATATGGCCGGCGCGCTGGGCGCCCTCCTG
This sequence comes from Gaiellaceae bacterium, assembly GCA_035273885.1. Taxonomy (GTDB): domain Bacteria; phylum Actinomycetota; class Thermoleophilia; order Gaiellales; family Gaiellaceae; genus DATEOR01. Next base: position 18,220 of record DATEOR010000087.1, on the reverse strand, counting down.
CTCGTAGCCGGGGGGAGCGATCAGCTCGCCCGCGTATTCGCCGGGGGAGCGGACATCGACGAGCCCGCGGTCGTCGGCGTCCAGCCACTCGCGCACCTGGTCGCGGTAGGCGCGAATGGACTCGTCCCGATCCTGCGCCGAGTAGCTCTGCGCGGAGGGGGAGGGCACGTCGGTGGTCAGCTCGCGGCCCTCGTCGATCCACTTCTGGCGGCCGCCGTCGAGGATCCGCACGTCGCCGTGGCCGTAGACCTTCAGGTACCAGTAGGCGTAGGCGGCGAACCAGTTGTTCTTGTCCCCGTAGACGACGACGGTGGTGTCGTTCCCGATCCCCAGGCCGCCGAGGAGCTGCTCGAAGGTCTCCCGGTCGACCACGTCGCGCTCGACGGGATCCTGCAGGTCATCGCGCCAGTGCAGCTTGACGGCGCCGGGGATGTGTCCTTCCTCGTAGAGGTCGGGGTTCTCGTCGACCTCCGCGACGACGACGCTCGAGTCACCCGCGTGCTCCGCGACCCAGTCGCTCGTGACGAGGACGGGCTTCGCGTATCCGTTCTCTGCCATTGCTACCTCCCGATCACTTCAATTGTTGAAGCGATCCTACACCCTCGTCGCGGGCTCGGCTATTCTCGGGACATGGGGAGCATCGGGGATGTGATGACCGGTGAGATCGTCGCAGTCGCCCCCGAGGACACACTGGGGGAGGCTGCCGAGCGAATGGCCGAGCAGGGCGTCGGTTCAGCTGTCGTGCTCGATTCCGGCCGCCTGATCGGAATCCTCACCGAGCGCGACCTGCTCAAGGCCGTCGCGGGTCGCGTGCACACGAGCGAGGCGCGCGTGCGCGAATGGATGACCGCAGATCCGATCACCGCCTCGGAGACCGACGCCGCGGACGCGGCGATCCGGACGATGCTCGACAACGGCTTCAGGCACCTGCCTGTCGTCGCCGCCGGCAGGACCGTCGGCGTCGTCAGCCTGCGAGAGCTGATGCGCGCCGCACTGCAGGTCGACGCTTAGCCGACGATAACCCCGGGCCCGGCGTTCCCCGCTCTAGAGGAGCTGCGCCACGATCAGACCTGCTGCTCCGAGCCAAAGCCCGGCCAGGGTTCCGATCAGCGGTGCAAGTGGGCGAAGAGAAGGACGCTGTTCCATGTCGAAGAAGAATTCTCGGCTCGCGCGCCGCAAACCTTCGACGCGGAACTCGAGCATCCTTCTCTTCACCTAATGGCCGTCGAAGAACCCAACGTAATGACCCTTCCCGGTCGCCTTGCCGACCATGGAAGCAATCACCAGGAGGAGTAGAAGAAGCTGTACCTGCCGTGCAGTCACGTGATTCACCTCCTTTCCTAGAACCGGAAGTCCTGTAGCGCCTCGGCAGCGCGCCGGTAGAGGTGCGCCGCTTCGAGGTCTTCTCCGCGCCGAACGGCCAGATCGCCCTGCGCGATCCACGCTGCCGCACGGTGGCTCACGGAGGAAAGCTGATCGAAGCTGCCCTCCGCTTCCTTGAACATCGTGTCAGCCTCGTCGAGCCGCTCCTGGTCGAGGAGGGCCCGGCCGAGCACGAGCTGGGCGTTGCCGATCTCGTCGAGGTGGTCGACACGGCCGCCCAGGAGATCGAGAGCATGCCGCGCCTGCTCCTCCGCGAGCTTCGGCTCGCCCGTGCGCAGATGGACCTGCGCGAGGGACGAGACGACGTGGCCGGCGTCGGTGTCGTCGCCGACTTCGAGGAGAACCCGGTAGGCGTCCTTCAGATGCTTGATCGCCTCCTCGGGCTTCCCCAGCTGGAAATTGAGTCCGCCGAGGTTGTTCAGGAGCTTGCCGACATTCGCCTGGTCAGCGAGCTCCTCGTACTGCGCCTTGGCGCGCTCCGCGTACGAGCGGGCGAGCACCCAGTGCCCGGTGCGCTCCGCGATGAGCGACGCCTGGAAATAGTGGTGGGCGACCGTGCGCCGGTCGTTCAGGCTTTCCGCGAGCTCGAGGGCGCGCTCGACGTCCTCGCGAGCGGCTTCCCAGTCGCGCTGGCGCCGGTAGCACCGCGAGCGCCAGCCGAAAGCGTTGGAGCGGAGACGGTCGGCGGGAAGGCCCGAGCGCTCTGCGAGGTCGAGCGCTTCGCCGAAGAGCGCAACCGCGGTGGCGATCGAAGCCAGCTTGTAGCGGCAGACGCCGAGGCGGTAGAGCACCTCAGCGCGGTCGACCTCGCTGAACGTCGGCGACTCCGTGAGCTGCCGCGCGCGGTCGAGGAGGCCGATCGCGGCGCGGACGTCGCCCATCGACATCCTGGCCCAGCTCTCTGCGAGGAGGGCCCGGAGCTCGAGGGACGGAACGGCGACCGTGGTGACCGCGACGCCGAGCTTGTCCAGCTCGGCCACGACGTCCCCGTACTCATTCGACTCGAGCGCGGCCTCGGCGCGGGCGATGACGCTTTCGACGCGCTCGCGCTCATCCGAGGAGACTCCGGTCTCGAGGAACGTCGGGTCGACGCCGAGCCGGCTTGCCAGCCACTCGACCGTCTCGCCCGTGGGGCGCGTCTTCCCGCGCTCGATCTGCGAGACGTATTCCTTCGAGAAGCGCTCGCCGGCGAGCCCGGTCTGGGTCAGCCCCCGCGCGATGCGCAGCTGGCGGACGCGCTCACCCATCGAGGTGCGGGCGGCGGAGGCGGTGCGAGCGGCGGTGAGTTGATCGGGCATCTAAGGTGAACTATACGAGGAAAAATTTACTTCACAAGGCTACTTGACTTCTCGTTCGGCTTGGCTATAGTCCGACTACCTCGCATTCCTGCCGGACGCCAGGCAGAGGGGTGCGGGAGGCGCGCCAGATTCCCGGCGACACCAACCCGGAGGCATCGGCTGGGCCGCAGAGCCGGAGCTTCCGGGTTGTCGCCTGGAAGGACGCAAAACATGGTCGAAGCGTCGGCCCTCGGGGCCGCTTCGTCTATCCCTCTAACGGGCACCGGCTCACGAATCGTGAAGCGGGCCCCGTAACCAGGCGATCCTGCTTTCCCGGATCGCGGGCCAGGCGTCCTGAAGCAGCGCGCCGACGACCTCGTCGGCCATCGTGAGCAGGCCGAGTGCGATGAAGATCCACGCTTCGGCGTCAGGATCGCGCTCCGAGGGCACCCCGCCGGCCTCCTGCGCGCGCCGGATCACGTCCGCTACGTATTCGTGCACCTCGTGCATGTGCGCCCGCATGTAGGCGGCGATCTCGGGATCCACGGACGACTCCGCCAGTCCCTGGACCCAAAGGGGCGAGCTGCGCGGACGTTCGTTCTCGGACTCCACGAACGCGCGCCCGATGGCGGAGAGCCAGAGGCCGGGATCCGGCTCCGCAGCGAGGCGATCGGCCCAGAGCTCCTTCACCTCCTCCCAGCTCCAGTCCATGCAGGCCAGATAGAGCGCCCGCTTCGACTCGAAATGGCGGTAGAGAACCGGCTCGGTCACCCCGGCGGCTCGACTGAGATCGGCCGTAGTCGTACCGTGGTAGCTCCGGCTGGCGAAGAGGCGGCAGGCCGCGTCGAGGAGCGACGCGCGCCGCTCCTCGGCGGGCAGACGAGTGGTCATGCGCCTTCGAAGACGGGCTCGGGCTCGTGGCGGTACTTGCGAATCGTGGCCACGGAGAGAACAGCGCCGGCCAGGGCGATTGCCGCGGCAACCTGGAGCGCATGCTGGTAGCCGGTGACGAAGCCCTCGACGGCCTCGGGCGTCCCCGGCACCCCGGTCGCCGAGGCGGCGACGATCGCGCCCATCACGGCGATGCCGAGCGAGCCGCCGACCTGGCGCCCGCTGTTCAGGACCGCCGAGCCGACCCCGGCCTTGTCGATGGGCACGGAGCCCATGGCGGCGGCGGTGATCGGCGTCATCACGATCGCCATGCCGAACCCGCCGATGAGAAGCCCCGGGAGGATGTCCCAGAAGTTCGAGGTCGCCTCGAGCCGCGAGAAGCTGAGGAGCGAGATCGAGAGGAGCACCATCCCGACGGCGACCAGCCAGCGTGAGCCGACCCGGTCGGAGTACTTCCCGGCGATGGGGGCGACGAGGATGATCAGGACCGTCATCGGGAGGAACGAGGCGCCCGTCTGGACGGCCGAGAAGCCGAGCACGTTCTGGATGAAGAGCGAGTTGTAGAAGAAGACGCCGAACATCGCGAGGCCGACGAGCAGCATCACGGTGTTCGCGCCCGCGAAGGTCGTGTTCCTGAACAGATTGAGGTCGAGCATCGGCGAACGCTGGCGCATCTCGAGCACGATGAACGCCGCGATCGCGATGACCGTCACGCCGAAGAGCGCCAGGATCAGAGGATCGGTCCATCCGTAGGAATTGGCCTCGATGAGCGCAAATGTGAGCGCGAACAGGCCGATGCCCGAGGTGAGAAGCCCGGGAAGGTCGAGCCGCTGGTTCTCGGACATGTCGCGCGACTCGTCCACGACGAGGCGGGTCACCACGATCGCGAGGATTCCGATCGGCACGTTGATGAAGAAGATCCAGCTCCAGCCGATGTGCTGGGTGATGAGCCCGCCCGCGAGGGGACCGATCGCAAGGGCCATGGCGGACACCCCGGCCCAGATGCCGATCGCCATCCCGCGCTGCCGTGGGGGAAACGTGGCGGTGATGATCGAGAGGGTCGCGGGATTCATGAGCGCGGAGCCGGCGCCCTGGACGACGCGAGCCCCGATCAGCCAGCCGGCGCTCGTCGCGAGACCGCAGAAGAGCGACGCGACCGTGAAGATCACGAGCCCGACGACGAAGATCCGGCGACGTCCCAGCATGTCGGCGAGCTTGCCGCCGGTCAGCATGAGGACGCCGAACGTGAGCGCGTAGCCGTTGAAGACCCATTCGAGCTCGGAGATGCCGATGTCCAGGTCACGCTGGATCGACGGCAGGGCCACGTTCACGATCGTGTTGTCGAGCATGATCATGAACAGGCCGAAGGCGACAGCTCCCAGCGTCCACCACTTCCTGTTCTCCGGGTCGAAGATCTTCGCCTTCATCCATACCTCCTCGAAAAGTTAGTGCCAACTAAACTAGCAGCCGCTGCGGGGGCTCGTACACTGCGCGCGAATGGCTGACGTCGTCTGGCGCCCCGACGCGCGCACGCTCGAGCACGCCAACGTCTCGCGGCTCATGCGCCGGCACGGATACGAGGACTACTGGGAGCTCGTTCGTCGCTCGCAGGAGGATCCGGAGTGGTTCTGGCCCGCGGCGATCGAGGACATGGGACTCGACTTCGCGACGCCTTGGAATCAGGTCATGGACCTCTCGCGGGGGCCCGAATGGGCCACCTGGTTCGTGGGCTCCACGCTCTCCATCGCCTGGAACTGCGTCCATCGCTGGGCCGAGCGCGATCCGGAGCGGATCGCCGCCGTCGGGCTCGGTGAGGACGGCGCGCGCTGGGAGTACACCTTCGCCCAGCTCTCCTCGCAGGTCACGCGGCTGGCGGAGGGGCTCGTGGCGCTCGGCGTCGAGCCGGGGGACCGGGTTGCGATCTACATGCCGATGTGCCCGGAGGTCGCCGTCGCCTCCCATGCCTGCGCGCATATCGGGGCCGTCCAGGTGCCCATTTTCTCGGGCTTCGCGGCGCCCGCGGTGCGCGAGCGGCTGCAGGACTCCGAGGCGAAGGTCGTCATCACGGCGGACTGGTCGCTCCGGCGCGGCAAGCGGCTCGACATGCGGGCCACGGTGGACGAGGCGGCGGAAGGGGCTGCGGCGGTCGGCCACACGGTCACCTGGAACCGCGACGACCGGTCGTGGGCAGGTCTCGAGCTTGGCCCAGGCGAGCTGCCGCCCCTCGAGGTCGACTCCGAGCACCCGTATCTACTCACCTACACGTCGGGGACGACCGGGAAGCCGAAAGGCGTGCTCCACGTCCAGGGCGGCTTCCTCGTCTCCATCGGGCGCGAGCTCGCGTACCAGGCCGACGCACACCCCGACGACGTCATCCATTTCGCCACGGACATGGGCTGGATCATGGGCCCGTGGACGGTGGTCGGCGGCGGGGCGATGGGTGCGAAGCTCGTCTTTGCCGAAGGCGCGCCCGACTACCCGGCCGAGCGCCTCTGGCGCACGATCGAAGCGGAGGGCGTGAGCATCCTCGGCTGCTCCCCCACGCTCATCCGCGCGCTCATGCAGCACGGCGATCCCCGGAACGACCTCTCGCCCCTCCGCGTCATCGTCACGACCGGCGAGCCGTGGAACCCGGATCCGTATGAGTGGCTCTTCGAGCGCGTCGGCGGCGGGCGGTGCCCGATCATCAACTGCTCGGGCGGGACGGAGATCGGCGCGTGCTTCCTTTCCCCCACTCCCGCGATCCCGATCAAGTCGTGTTCCCTCGGCGGGCCGGCGCTCGGAATGGACATGGACGTCGTCGACCAGGAGGGCAATTCGCTCATCGAGAGCGGCGAGGTCGGCGAGCTCGTCTGCAAGAAGCCGTTCCCGGGGATGACTCGCGGCTTCTGGCGCGACCCCGAGCGCTACCTCGACGCCTACTGGCGCCGGCTGCCCGGAGTCTGGGTGCACGGCGACTGGGCCTCGGTGGACGAGGACGGCTACTGGTTCCTCCACGGCCGCTCCGACGACACGCTCAACATCGCGGGCAAGCGCATCGGCCCGGCCGAGATCGAGTCGGCCGTCGTCGCGCACCCGGCGGTCGCCGAGGCCGCCGCCGTCGGAGTCCCGCACGAGGTAAAGGGCGAGGTCGCCTGGGTCTTCTGCGTCCTCGGACGGGGCCAGGAGGCCTCGGACGAGCTCGCGGCGGAGGTCGCCGAGACGGCCGCGGGTGAGCTCGGACGCGCGTTCAAGCCCGACCGCGTCGTCTTCGTCTCCGCCCTGCCGAAAACGCGCAGCGCGAAGATCGTCCGCCGCGCGGTGCGGGCCAAGGCTTTGGGGAAGGATCCCGGGGACCTTTCCTCCGTCGAGAACCCGGAGGCTCTCGAGGACATTGCTCGCGCCGTCTGAATACGAAGGTTCGCCCACACGCGGCTACCTGGACACGGCCACCTACGGCCTGCCGCCGCGCTCGACTCTCGCAGCGGTCGAGCAGACCCTTGCGAGCTGGCGCGAACGGGGCTCCTGGCTCGAGTGGGAGAAGGAAGGAGAGGCCTGCCGCGAGCTCTTCGCGCGGATCGTCGGGGCGGAAGCCGGGGAGATCGCGTTCGTCGCGGCGGCGTCGGTCGCGGCCGGCCTCGTCGCGGCGAGCCTGCCGGTGGAGACCGGCGCGAACGTCGTTCTCTACGAGCGCGACTTCGACTCCGTCCTCTTTCCGTGGCGGCCGCTCGCCGAACGCGGCGTCGAGCTGCGGACGCTTCCGCTGGAGAAGCTCGCTGACGGGATCGACGAGCGAACTGCGCTCGTGGCCGTGAGCCTCGTGCAGTCCTCGGACGGGCGCATGCCGGACCTCGAGGCGATCAAGGCCACCGGGACGCGCCTGTTTTTGGACGGGACGCAGGCGGTCGGCTCGATCGCTCTCGATCTCGAAGGCGTCGACTACCTCGTCGCCCACTCCTACAAGTGGCTGCTCTCGCCGCGCGGTCTCTGCTTCTTCTACGTGCGCCCGGAGCGGCTGCGCGAGATCACGCCGTGGCTCGCGGGCTGGAAGTCGCGCTCCGATCCCTTCGAGGACTACTACGGCGCACCCGAGCTCGCACCCGACGCGCACCGGCTCGACATCTCCATACCCTGGTTCTCGGCCCCCGGGGCCAGGGCGAGCCTCGAGTTGATCGCGGGCCTCGGCCCCGCGACGATCGGCGACCACAACCTGGCGCTGGCGCGCACCTTCGCGGCCGAGCTCGGGCTGCCCGAGCCTCCCTCGCCGATCCTGCGCGTACCGGTCGAAGACGCCCACGCCGCGGTCGAGCGCCTGAAGAATGCGGGCGTGGCGTGCTCGGCTCGGTCCGGCTCCATCCGCTTCGCGTTCCACCTCTACAACGACGAGGCCGACGTCGCCCTGGCGCTCGAGGCTCTCCGGCCTGCGGCGGCTGTACGCTCCGACACGTGATCCGGTTCATCGTCCGCACCCTCGTCGGCCTCGTGGCGAACGCGATCGGCCTGCTCGTCGCCGCTGCGGTGCTCGACGGGGTGCACGTCAACGCGGGCTCGTTCGTCGTCGCGGTCGTGATCTTCACGGTCGTCTATGCGCTCATGCAGCCGTTCCTGATCTCGCAGTTCCGGCGCAACAGGGCAGCCCTTGGCGGGGTGGCGCTCATCGCGACCCTCGTCTCGCTGATCGTCACCGACCTGCTCTCGGACGGCTTCTCCATCGACGGGGTGGGAACGTGGATCGCCGCGACGTTCATCGTCTGGCTAGGCGCGCTCCTGGCGGCGCTCATCCTCCCGTTCCTCGGGCTCAAGAAGTACCTCGACGAGCGGCGCGACTAGTTTTCGTCTCTTAGACGTAAACCGGTAGAATCGGAGGCGTGCGACTCGCGCTCGCCCAGATCAACACCGTCGTCGGCGACCTCGACGGGAACCGCGCGCGCGTCGTCGAGCGGCTCGCCGAGTCCCGCGAGGCCGGCGCCGAGCTCGTCCTCTTCCCCGAGCTGGCGGTCACCGGCTATCCGCCCGAAGACTTGCTGCTCCGGCCAGGCTTCCTCCGCGCAGCTAACGAAAGCCTTGAGGCGATCGCAGCCGAGACGAAGGGCATCGCGGCGCTCGTCGGCACTCCCCACCTCGACCGCGACCTCTTCAACGCGTGCGCCGTCTGCGTGGACGGCGAAGTGAAGGCGATCTACCACAAGCAGTTCCTGCCGAACTACGGCGTCTTCGACGAGGATCGCTACTTCCAGGCCGGCCGCGAGCTCGTCCTTCTGCGCTGCGGCGAGACGCTGATCGGGCCAACGGTTTGCGAGGACATCTGGCAGCCCGGGCCGCCGGCCACCGACCTCGCGCTCGCCGGGGCCCACGTCGTCGCCAATATCTCGGCCTCCCCCTTCCACCTGGGCAAGGGCGCGGAGCGGGAAGACATGCTCGCGACGCGCGCGAGGGACAACTCCTGCTGGATCGCCTTCGTGAACGCCGTCGGCGCGCAGGACGAGCTCATCTTCGACGGCCATAGCCTCGTCCTCGACGAGGAGGGCCAGATCGTCGCCCGCGGGCCCGCGTTCGAGGAGGCGCTTCTCATCGTGGACGTGGACGCGACCACAGCGGTCAGCCGCCGCCTGCGCGACGAGCGGCGCCGCGCGCTCGCGCGGGCCCGGCGCGAGCTCCCGAACCCTCCCGTCGTCGAGGTTCCGGAGCGCGCCCCGAGCGGCTCGGCCGAGCCCCCGCTCGCACCCACCCTCGACGAGCTCGAGCAGATGCGGCATGCCCTCGAGCTCGGCCTCGGCGACTACGTCGAGAAGAACGGCTTCCACGATGTCGTCCTCGGGATCTCCGGGGGGATCGACTCGGCGCTCACCGCGGCCCTCGCCGCCGAGACGCTCGGTCCCGAGAAGGTGCACTGCGTCTCGATGCCCTCTCGGTACAGCTCCGACGAGACGCGCGCGGACGCAAAGCGGGTCGCCGAGAGCATCGGGACCGACTACATCGAGATCCCCATCGAGCCGATCGTCGAGTCGGTGAGCGCGGCTCTCGCCCCCGCCTTCGAAGGGACCGAGCCCGGGGTGGCCGAGGAGAACGTCCAGGCGCGCGTGCGCGGCCTCCTCGTGATGGCGCTCTCGAACAAGTTCGGCTGGCTCGCCCTCGCCACGGGAAACAAGAGCGAGCTGTCGGTCGGCTACGCCACGCTCTACGGCGACATGGCCGGAGGCTTCGCGCTCCTGAAGGATGTCTACAAGACCGATGTGTTCCGGCTCGCCCGGCACCTGAACGAGCGCGCGGGGCGCGAAGTCATCCCGCAGAGCATCATCGAACGCGCGCCGAGCGCGGAGCTCCGCGCGGACCAGCGCGATGAGGATTCGCTCCCGCCCTACGCCGAGCTCGACCGCGTGCTCGAGGCCTACGTCGAGCTCGACGAGTCGCTCGAGGAGCTCTCGTCCAACGGGTTCGACCCCGGCGTCGTCGAGCGCGCCGTCGCACTGATCGACCGCGCCGAATACAAGCGCCGCCAGGCGCCCCCTGGCGTGAAGCTCCGACCGAAAGCGTTCGGCCGCGACCGGCGGATTCCGATCACGAACCGCTGGCGGGGCTAGCTCGGCGGCCGCGCCAGCGGTTCGCTTTCTTCGCTAGGCGTGCCTGAAGAAGAAGAAGCCTCCATCGCCTTCGTCGAAGCCGACTGACGGCGGGCAGCACTGTCCGGGGAAGAACACCGGGATCTGAGCCGAGCCCGAGATCGCCTGGTCCTTCGGCGCGACTGCCTCGTCGCTGACCTTGCCCTTCCGCCCGGTGAGGAGCTGCGCGACGAGTATGTTGTTCGGCTGGCCCTCGAAGCTCGCGAGCAGCTCGTCGAACGTCTGATTGCTGTCGAAGCCGCACCCGGTGAGGAACGGGTTGCAGCCGGAGCCTCCCCCGATTGTCACGGCTGCCCCGCCCCGAGTCCCCGGCGGGATCGTGAGCCGGAGGTTCACCTTCTGGACCGGCGAGCCGTCCGAAGGCTTCAGGAAGACCCGGAACTTGAGCGTGTCACCCGGGTGCGCGCGGATGCGCCTGACCGTGTCGCACGAGCCGCGGCGACAGAAGAGCACCTTCTGGAGCTCGTAGTCGTGGACGGTCTCCTCGAGGTTGATGGTCGCCACGACGTTTGTCAGGTCGATCTTCTCGTTGGGATAGTTGGCGAGCGCAAGCAGCTCGCCGTAGATCTCGAACGCCGACTCGAACGAGAGGTCGAACTCGGAGACGTACATGTTCGTCTTGTGGAGCTCCCATGGAATCCCGCCGTCACGCGTCCCCTCGATCGTCCAGACATAGGACGCCGAGCCCTCGCCGATCTTGTCCAAGACCGAGTCGATATTGGAGAAAATGTGCGAGAAAGCGAGGTCGGGGAACGCCTCCTTGAAGACGACGTCCGTTTTGCCCGCGTGCGTGTTGAGGCTGTCGATCGAGGTCACCACGGTCGTGATCGGGATCGAGGGAGGCTCACCGTCCACCGCGCGGATTCCGGCCAGGCGGTCCTGATCGAGCGTACCCACCGGGTTGGTGACATTGGCCAGCTTGTACGGCCCGAGCGGGTCGTCGACGATCGCAATGGCGTCGGCGGAGCCCGCGCCGAGCGACGTTCTTCCGGAGAAGAGCATCGGGTGCCCGAAGGCGAGGGCCTGCCCGTCGCAGACGTACGTCGTCGTGCCGACGCCGGCAAGCGTCAGATCCCCGTAGGACAAAGCAGCGGCGAAGTTCCCGCCGGGAACCAGATCGTCCACGACGCCTGAGAGGCTCGAGGACGGCGCCGAGGCGCCCGCCGTGAACCTCATCGTGGGGCGGTACTTCTTGAAGAACGGAAGCTTCCGCATCTGCCGGAATCGGCCGGTCTGCACGCCGGAAATGCTCACCGGCACCTTGAGGCGGACGAGGCTCCCACCCACGGTCGGAAGCGCGGAGCCGATCTTGGCGGCCACCTTGCGGACCATCGAGCGCGGCAGCTTGATGCGAGCCGGAATGCGCCGCGCCGCTGAGAGGTCGTTCAAGCGCAGCATGTCCTTGGCGGGCGTCAGGCCGGCGATGTTGGTCGCACCGAACGAGAAGCCGTACGCGAGCGCGCCGGCGAGCTTGGGGCCGCCGCCGTGGTCGATGTAGACCGGCGAGCCCGACATTCCCGCCCAGACACCGCCGCCCGCGTCCACGGTCGGGCCCGAGATCTCGACGATGATCACGTCACGGCCCGGCCCGATGAGGTCGGGCATGACGCCGAGGACTTCGGCGTCGAAGCTTTGTGGATCCGTGCCCGAGACAACAGTCCAGCCGGTTCCGTCGTCTCCCGTGACGACGGCCGCGAGCGGCATCTCATCGGCGCAGGGGCCGGGCGCAGCGAACCCCACCCCCGTCCAGACCAGTCCGGCAACGATTCCTAGGACTGCGACAGCTCCGAACGTTCGTAGGCGGCGCATGGCAAACCCCCTCTGCGGCGTGAACGGGACGAGCCCCAACATATGCCCTTGGGCCTGGTGTTCCTAGGGCGCGAGCTCGGCGCGTAGCGCGCGGAACCAGCGCAGTCTCTCCTCGTAAGGGACGGTCGCGTTGGCCGGTGAGGTCGAAGGCAGGACGACGAGCCGTGTGCGGCCAAGGCAGCGCGCCTGGAGGCCGTGCTGGGGGCGTTCCCTGAAGACGCCTTCGTAGGCCGCCTTGCCCACGAAGGCGATGATCTCGGGCTGGAGCTCCTCCGCCATCTGCTCGAACCGCTCCGCCGAGCCGGCGAAGTCCCCGCGGCGCAGCTCGCCGCTCCCCTTCGTCGTTCGGTAGGCGGCGTTCGTGAGGCCGTAGCCGAGGTCGAGCATCTCCCACTGCTCCTCGGGTACGAGCAGGCGCGGGGTCAGGCCCGCTTCGGCGAGGAGGCGCCAGAAGTCGTTGCGCGGGTTGGCGAAGTGCGCGGCGGCGGCGGCCGAGCGAAAGCCGGGGTTGATTCCGCAGAAAACGGCGCGCAGGCCGGGAGCCAGGACGTCCGGGACCGCCGACTCCGCCACGGCGTTACTCTACGTCGGAGACCAAGGGAGGAAGAAAATGGCGCAGGCCGAGACGGCTGTCAGGACGATCAAGAACTACATCGGCGGAAGCTGGGTCGACGCGGAGGCGAGCAATAGCCTCGACGTCACGAACCCGGCGAACGGGGAGACGCTGGCACAGGTGCCGATGTCGAGCCAGTCCGACCTCGACCGCGCCGTCGCGGCGGCACGCCAGGCATTCCCCGCGTGGCGCGCGACCTCGCCGGTCGAGCGCGCCCGCGCCTGCTTCCGGCTGAAGAACGTCCTCGAGGAGCGCAGGGACGAGCTCGCCGAGCTGGTCTCGCGGGACAACGGCAAGGCGATCAAGGACGCGGCCGGCGAGGTGCGGCGCGGGATCGAGTGCGTGGAGGTGGCGACCGGAATCCCGTCCCTGATGCAAGGCTCGAACCTGGAGGACGTCTCGCGCGGCATCGACTCCGACATGATCCGCCAGCCGATCGGCGTCTTCGCCGCGATCACGCCGTTCAACTTCCCCTTCATGGTGCCGCTCTGGTTCCTCCCGTTCGCGATCGCGTGCGGCGACACGTTCATCCTCAAGCCTTCGGAGCAGGACCCGCTCGCGTCCGAGCTGATCTTTGAGCTGCTCGACCAGTGCGAGATCCCTGCGGGCGTCGTCAACCTCCTGAACGGCGGCAAGGACACGGTCAACGCGATCCTGGAGCATCCGGGGATCAACGGCGTCTCCTTCGTCGGCTCGACACCGGTGGCCCACCACATCTACGCGACCGCCGCCAAGCACGGCAAGCGCGTGCAGGCGCTCGGCGGGGCGAAGAACCACGTCGTCGTCATGCCCGACGCGGAGATGGAGACGGCCGTCGACGGCGTGCTTTCGTCCGCCTTTCACGCGGCCGGCCAGCGCTGCCTGGCGAACTCGGTCTGCGTCGCGGTCGGCGACGCGTACGAGCCTCTGAAGAAGCGCCTCGTCGAGAAGGGCGACGCAATGATCGTCGGCGAGGGCATCGACCCCGAGACGGAGGTCGGGCCCGTGATCTCTGCCGCGGCGCGCGAGCGCATCGGCGAGTTCATCGACCGCGGCCTGGCCGAGGGCGGCGAGCTGGTCCTCGACGGGCGCGGCAAGGGGCTCGACGACGGCCACTTCCTCGGGCCGACGATCATCGAGACGGATCCCGGTTCAGAGATCGCCACGGAGGAGATCTTCGGGCCGGTGCTGACACTCGTCCGCGCACGCGACCTCAACCACGCGCTCGAGATCATGAACGCCTCCACGAAGGGCAACGCGGCCTCGATCTTCACGACCTCGGGCGGCGCGATGCGCAAGTTCCGCCACGACGCCCAGGCCGGGATGATCGGGGTCAACATCGGCGTCGCAGCGCCGATGGCGTTCTTCCCCTTCACCGGGTGGAAGGAGTCGTTCTACGGCGACCTGCACGCCCACGGGCGCGACGGCATCGAGTTCTACACCGAGAAGAAGGTCGTGATCACGCGCTGGCCGGACGCGTGAGCACGCCGAAGCGGCTCGAGTACTCCGTCAGCGAGCGCAGCGGGACTCCCGCGTCGGCGGATCCCGACTGGACCGCCGAGCATCTCCTGCTCGCTGGCCTCGCCCGCTGCAGCCTGTCCAGCCTGGAGTACTACGCCAAGCGGGCGAACGTCCAGGTCTCGGGGCGTGCGGACGCCGGCGGCGTGGTCACGCGCCGCGATTCGGACGGGCGTTTCGCCTTCGTCGAGACACGCGTGGTGCTCGACGTGGAGATGCAGCCGCCGCTCGAGAGGGAGGGTCTCGCCCAGCTCCTCGACTCGGCCGAATACGGCTGCTTCATCGGCGCCTCCCTGACCGCGACGCCGGCCTACGAATGGCGTGTGAACGGGGAGGCGGTGCGATGAGCACGGTCGCCTTCGACGTCGCGGCCGTGCGAGCCCGTTATTCGGCGCTGCGGCGGCCGACGGCGTTCTTCGACGGGCCGGGCGGCACGCAGACCCCGGATTCCGTGATCGACGCGGTCGCGTCCTACCTGCGCGAGGCGAACGCCAACCTGGGCGGCCCGTTCGAGACGAGCCTCCGGAGCGACCAGGCCGTGGACGCGGCGCACGACGTCGCGGCGCGCTTCCTCGGCGCCTCGCCGTCCGAGGTCGGGTTCGGACAGAACATGACGACCCTCAACTTCGCGCTGACACGCACCATCGGCCGCGAGCTCTCCGCAGGCGACGAGATCGTCGTCACCCGGCTCGACCACGACGCCAACGTTTCGCCTTGGCTGGAGCTCGCCGACGACCTCGACCTCGTGGTGCGCTTCGCCGACCTGCGCGACGAAGACTGCACACTCGACTATGCGGACCTGGAGGCACAGATCTCCGAGCGGACGAAGGTCGTCGCCTTCCCGTGGGCCTCGAACGCCGTCGGGTCGGTCACCGACGTGCGGCGAGTCGCCGACCTCGCCCACGACGCGGGCGCGCTCGCCTGGGTGGACGCAGTCCACTACGCGCCGCACGGGCCCATCGACGTGGCCGCTGCGGGCGTCGACGTCCTCATCTGCAGCCCGTACAAGTTCTTCGGCCCGCACCTCGGGCTCTTCTACGGGCGCCGAGAGCTGCTCGATCGCTGGCGGCCCTACAAGGTGCGCCCGAGCGCGAATGAGCCCGTATCGCACCGCTTCGAGACAGGCACGCTCGCCCACGAGCTCCTCGCCGGCTGCACTGCGGCGATCGAATACGTCGAGTCCATCGGCTGGGACGCGATCGTCGCGTGGGAGCGGGAGCTGGGCCAGCGCTTTCTCGACGGCCTGCCCGAGGCGTACACGCTGCACGGCCTCGCTTCCATGGACGGCCGCACGCCGACCTTCGCGCTGACGCATCCCACGCGGACTCCGGAGGAGCTCGCGGACGAGCTCGCACGGCGCGACATCGCGGCGTGGCCGGGGAACTACTACGCGCTCGAGATCATGGAGCGGCTCGGCCTCGACGACGGCTGCCTCCGCGTCGGAATCGTCCACTACAACAGCGCCGAGGAGGTCGACCGCCTCCTCGGGGGGCTGGCGGAGCTCGCCTAGTGCTCCGCCTCTACTGGGCGCGGAACGACGGAATGACCGGTCATGTGTTCTTGGACCCGCTCGACCGCTTGGCGCTCGAGCGGGAAATGGCCGAGCAAGGCATGGGTGGCTGGATGTCGGGCGACGAGCTGGTGCCTGGGGCCCGAATTCCGCCGGGACAGATCGACCTCGCGCTCGCGAAGGCCTCACCGGAGCCGAAGACGCTCGACGATCCGAAGCTGTGGGAGGACTGGCTCAGGTTCCTGCAGGGCGCCGCCGAGAACGGCGGCCTCATCGTGCAGTAGTCAGCTGTAGGACTGCCGGGCGGCGTCCCAGCGGGGGTCGTCCCAGCGGATCTTGTCCGGGTTCACGCCCCGCCGCTCCGCTAGGTCGACGGCGAGCACCTGGAACCGGACGATGTCCACCACGGGATGCGTCGTCGGGACGAGCGTCGTCTCGGAGCCGATCTCGCCGAGCGCTTTGACGACGTCGGCCGCGCGCTCGGCTGCGCGGCCCTCGCCCTCGAGAACGAAGGCGCGCACCTTCTCGTCGATCGCCGCGAAGTGGCCGTGGAGGATCTGCTCGGTCTCGTGCGCCTCGGCCGCGACATACGCGCCTTCCCGAAGCTTCAGCACGGCCTCCTGTGCGGTCGGCCAGTCGCGGCCGGCTCCCGCGACGACAACACGATCCCAGTCCCCGCCTTCGAACGGATCGGAGATGACGTTGTCCACCGCCTGGCGCAGCCAGCGCACGTCCTCCCCGCGCAGCGCCGCGAGAGCCGCGACCGCGCATGTGTAGCTCGCCGTGTGGCAGTAGGACTCCTCGATCCCGGGTGTGACGACGATCACCTCCTCCGCGATGTCGGCAATCGGGCCCTTCTCCACTCCGGTGATGAGCCACACCGGGCCGCCGAAAGCCTGCGCCGCCTCGAGGGTCAGCTTCGTCTCGCCTTCGTGGCTGACCGCGACCATGAGGTCGGCTTGCGGCGGCGAGAGCACGGCCTCCAGCGCCTGGTAGGCCTCGCCCCCAGTCTGGGCCGCGTGAAACGACGTGCCGCAGCCGGTGAAGACCACGTGCCGCTCCCCGAACCGCCGCTCGCCGACGCGATCGGGCACCCCGCGAATCCATTCGGGCTGGGCTTGAATCGCTGCGCGCGTGAGCTCTCCGGCCATGGTGAAGGGCGAAGCTACCATGCGCGCATGGACGGGTACCGCTACGTCTACACGCAGGAGGTCGCGTTCCGCGACCTCGACGCGTTCGGCCACGTCAACAACGGCGTCTACCTCACGTACATCGAGAACGCGCGTATCGGCTACGCGCGCGACGTCATCGGCATCGAGTCCCTCGAGGGCCTGCTCATGATCGTCGCGAGCGTGAAGATCGACTTCCGCTCGCGCGCGAACCTCGGCGACACGCTCGAGATCGGCGCGCGAACGACGCGCGTCGGCACGAAGAGCTTCGACCTCGAGCACGAGATCAGGGCCCAGGACGGGCGCCTCGTCGCGGAGGCCCAGTCGACGCTCGTCGCGTTCGACTACGACGCGGACGAGACCATGCCGATCCCGCCCGAGTGGCGGGAACGAATCGAAAACTACGAATCAAGGAGCGCTGCGGCCACGTGAACGCTTTCGAGAAGACAGTCCTTCCCAACGGCCTCCGGGTCGTGACCGCCCCCATGCCGCAGGCGAAGTCGGTTGCCTGCTTCGTCATGCTCGCGGCGGGCTCCCGCTACGAGACGAAGGAGACGAACGGGATCGCCCACTTCGCCGAGCACATGTTCTTCAAGGGCACCGAGCGGCGCCCGACTGCACGGGAGATCGCCGGCGAGATCGACTCGATCGGCGGCGAGTTCAACGCGTTCACCGGGAAGGAGTACACGGGCTACTACGTCAAGTGCGCGGCCGAGCACCGCGACGTGGCACTCGACGTCCTCGTCGACATGCTGCGCCACTCGAAGTTCGATCCCGAGGAGATCGAGCGCGAGAAAGGCGTCATCGTCGAGGAGATGAACATGTACTACGACACCCCGCGCGACTACGTCGACGGGGTCTACGACGAGCTCCTCTACGGCGACCAGCCGCTCGGCTGGGACATCATCGGCCGCAAGGAAACCGTGCGCGCAGCCGAGCGCGACACCTTCTTCGGGTATCTGGACAAGTGGTACCGCGCTCCCCGCATGGTTGCAGGCGTGGCGGGCAACCTCGGCGACGACCTGAACGAGCGCCTGCAGGATCTCCTCGGCGACGTCCCCGACGGCGAGACCGGACAGCCCCAGCCGGCGGAGTGGTCGCAGGAAGCACCGCAGGTGAAGCTGCACACGAAGCAGTCCGATCAGGCCCACATCCGGATCGGCGTGCACAGCTACCCGCTCGACCATCCGGACCGTTACGCGCTCAGCCTGCTCGCCACCGTGCTCGGCGGCGGAATGTCCTCGAGACTCTTCACGGAGGTGCGCGAACGGCGCGGCCTCGCGTACTACATCTATGGCCACAACATGGGCTACACGGACACGGGCACGCTTTACGCGCAGGGCGGCGTCGACATCCAGCGGATCGACGACGCGGTCACGACCGTCGTGCAGGAGTTCGCGCGCATCGCGGCCGAGCCGGTCGAGGCCGACGAGCTCGAGAAGGCACGCAACTTCTCCAAGGGCCGACTCGTT
>DATEOR010000086.1:0-9807 GCA_035273885.1 Gaiellaceae bacterium | reverse complement strand
CCTGCCCTCGAGATGCCGGTGCGCGACCCGCTCGCGCTGGCGCGCCTTGAGCCTGTCGGCAAGGTCGAGTACCTGGACGAGCTCGTCCGCGTCCCAGTCGTTCACGCGCAGGAAGTCGCGCCCTTTGAGCTGTGCCGAGATCACGCGCGCATGGTACTCTTCACCGGACTTGACAGAGTAACGCTCAGATTTTATTCTGAAGGCACCATCACATCGGAAAGGGGGTAATCGGACATGGCAATCGTTCGGTGGGAGCCTTTTCGTGAGCTCGCCGCGCTTCAGAACGAGATGAGCCGCTGGATGAACACGCTCTCCATTCCAGGAGCGGGCAACGGGCAATCTTCGACGTGGCTTCCCGCGGTGGACGTCTGGGAGACGGAGAAGGAGCTGGTGCTCTCATTCGACCTCCCAGGTATCGCGGAGGACAAGATCGCGGTCGAGCTCGACGACAACATGCTCACGGTCACTGGCGAACGTGAGCGCACGGACGAGCACTCCTCCGAGCGCTTCTACCGCTTCGAGCGCCGCCACGGGCAATTCTCGCGCTCCGTCAGTCTGCCGGCAGGCGTCGACGATGCGGACGTCAAGGCCGACTACAAGAACGGCGTCCTCGAGGTCCGCGTCCCGAAGCCGGAGGAGCCCAAGCCGCGGCGGATCGAGATCGGATCGAACAAGACCATTGAAGGCAACGCCACGCGCAAGTAGGGCGTTTGCCGCCGCTCACCCCGAGGCCGGGACGACCTTCGTTCCGGCCTCGTTTCGTGCCAGTGCCTCCGAGCTGGTGATGAGCGCCTCGCCTCCGGTCTCGCGGACGAAGCGGAACGCCGCCTCCACCTTCGGGCGCATGCTGCCCGCCGGGAGCGAGTCGATGAGCTCGTCGTCACGGCCGGGGACGAGCTCCTCGAGCGCCTGCTGCTCGTCGGTGCCGAAGCCCGTGTAGACCGCCGGCACCTGCGTGAGGATCACGAACCTCTCTGCGCCGAGCTCGATCGCGAGGAGGGCGGAGGCGTGGTCCTTGTCGATGACGGCATCGACCCCGTCGTGCCACCCGTCGCGGGCGACCACGGGGATGCCTCCGCCGCCGACGGCCACCACCAGGGTTCCGCTCTCGAGCAGCGTTCTGATCGGTCCGAGCTCGAGCACCTCGAGCGGCCTGGGGGACGGGACGACGCGCCGCCAGCCGCGGTTGGCGTCCTCGCGCACGACCCAGCCGCGCTCCTTTTCGAGGGCCTGGGCACGCTCGGCGTCATAGAAGGGGCCGACCGGCTTCGTCGGGTCCGCGAACGCGGGGTCGTGCTCCGCGACGACGACGCGGGTCATGACGACGGCCACGCGCTTGCCCGAGACCGGCTCGAGCTCCGCTGCGATCAGGGCTCCGATCTCCGCCTGCGTCTGCGCGACGGCGACGTAGAGGGGGAGCGGCGGCGCCTCGGCGCTTGCGAGCTCCTGGCGCAGCAGCTCGTTCCCAACCTGGGGCCCGTTTCCGTGGGTGACCACCACAGGCCCGTCCGTGAGGATCGACGCGGCCGCGGAGAACGTCTTGGCCAGGTTGCCCCGCTGCTCGACCGCGGTCCCGCGCTCGCCGGGACCGAGCAGCGCGTTGCCCCCGAGCGCGACGACGGTCAGCACGGGCTTACGGGGAGTCGATGATGCCGCGCTCGGCCAGGAGCTGGGCGATCGTCGGCTCGCCGATCTCCTGGAGGCGGTAGGTGACCCGGAGGGCGGGCTTGTCGAGCTCGATCACGCGGCGGAGGTCGATCGGCGTCCCGATGAGGACGAGATCCGCGTCGGAGCGCTCGATGGTCTCGCGGAGCTCTTCCATCTGCTTGCGCCCGTAGCCCATCGCGGGAAGGAGCTGGGTGACGTGCGGGTACTTCGCGAAGGTCTCCTTGATCGACCCGACCGCGAACGGCCGCGGATCGACGAGCTCGGCGGCTCCACCTTCCTTCGCGGCGAGCACCGCGGCGCCGTAGCTCATCTCGCCGTGGGTGAGCGTCGGCCCGTCCTCGATCGCGAGGACGCGCTTGCCGGCGATCTGGTGCGTGTCCTGCTCGACCTCGAACGGTGAGGCGGCGCGCACGATCGCGGCACCCGGGTTCACCGAGCGGATCGACTCGAGGACTGCCTGCACACCCTCCTCGGGCGCGGTGTCGATCTTGTTCACGACGCACGCGTCGGCCATGCGCAGGTTGGTTTCGCCGGGGTGGTAGCGGAGCTCGTGGCCCGGCCGGTGCGGGTCGACGACCACGAGGTGCAGATCCGGATGGATGAAGGGGATGTCGTTGTTGCCGCCGTCCCAGACGACGACATCGGCCTCCTGCTCGGCGCGCTCGAGGATGGCGCCGTAGTCGATCCCCGCGAAGACGAGATTGCCTTCGGCGAGATGAGGCTCGTATTCCTCGCGCTCCTCGATGGTCGCGTCGGCGGCGTCGAGGTCCTCATAGCGCTCGAAGCGCTGGACGGCCTGCTTCGTGAGGTCGCCGTACGGCATCGGGTGACGGAGGACGGCGACTCGCTTGCCCGCGGCGCGGAGCACCGAGGCGACGTGGCGCGTCGTCTGGCTCTTCCCCGAGCCGGTGCGCACCGCGCAGATCGCGACAACGGGCTTCGATGCGCGAAGCTCGGTGGAGCGCGGCCCCATGAGGCGGAAGTCGGCGCCGGCAGCCATCGCGAGCGAGCCGATGTGCATGACGTGCTCGTGCGTCACGTCCGAGTAGGCGAAGACGACGTCGTCGATCTCCTCCTGGCGCACGATGTCGGCCAGCTCGTCCTCGGCGCGGATCGGGATCCCGTCGGGATAGCCCTCACCCGCGAGCTCGGCCGGGTAGACACGGCCCTCGATATCGGGGATCTGCGTGGCCGTGAAGGCGACCACGCGCACGTCGGTGCGACCGCGGAAGGCGACGTTGAAGTTGTGGAAGTCGCGGCCGGCCGCGCCGGCGATCAGGACCTTGCGCATCAGGCGACAGTCTCCCCGATTCGCTCGGCCACCGCGCTCAGATCGAGCTCAGCGCCGGCGACCTCGTAGAGCAGCTCGTCCGCGGTCGGCTTCTGGCCTTCCGTCCAGAGCTCGCGCAACAGCGAGCCCGCCTCGCGCCGAGTGAACCACGCGCTCCCGAACTCCTCGCGGAGGAACGAGCGCAGCAAGGACTCGAAGGCCCACGCGCGCAGGTAGCTCGACGAATAGAACCCGGCATCCACGTCGGCGAGGAAGTCGACGGCGGAGACCTCGATCTTCAGCGCGTCCTGCATCCGCTCCACGTAGCGGCCGCGCATGGACTCGAGCTCTGTCTCCCCGTGCAGCTCGAGCTCGTAGAGGAACTTGGCCGCGTATCGGCGCACGAAGTAGAGCTGGCCGGCGGAGGCCTCGGCGGCGAAGTCCTCGGGCCGCGCGAAGTCGAGACGCCGCTCCAGCCAGGCGGGCTCGTTGACCAGGAGCTCCAGGAGCATCGCCCAGCCCTCGGTGACGGCGTTGTCGCCGAGCCGCCGCGACTCGACCGGCAGGTCGGCCGACGTATGCGCGTAGTGCTCGGTGTGCCCGGCCTCGTGGAAGAGCGCGTGCCAGTCGTCCGGGCCGCCGATCGGCTGGATGACGAGCATGACGCGGCCGGGAACCTCGATCGGCGCGCAGAACGCGCGGGGCGACTTCGTCGGGCGCGACTCGATGTCGAGGTGGACGTTCTGCTGCGCGGCGAGCTCGATCCCGAGCCCGGCGAGCGTCGCTTCGAGAGCGGGAAGCATCTTCTCCGCGGGGAAGCCGGTGTCCCACTCGTTGGCTCGGAAGAGCCGAGGGATGTCCCAGCGCTTCGCCCCCTCGAGCGGGATGCCGACGCGCCGTCGGAAGAGCGCGTCCATGGCGCGCACGTACATGTCCTCGGTGTCTGTGAGGAAGCGCTCGCACTGCGCGCCGAGCTCCTGGAGCGGGAAGCCGAAGCCGGTGTAGAGGTCGCGGTAGGTCGCCGCGCCGAGCTCCCTCGTCGCCGACTTCCGTACCTCTGCCATGCGCACGTAGCGCTCGTTCAGGTGCTCCTCGGTGAGCGATACGCGGGCGCGATCGAGCTCTTCGCGCCTCCCGCGGTCGGGCTCGTTGGCGATCGACGGGCGGATGAGCCGGTAGCCGATCTCCTCTCCGTCCACGGTCGCCGTCAGCGACGCTTCGAGCCCGGCGATCTCCTCGGCATCGGCCCGGGTCAGGTCTCCGACGTAGCCCTCGCAGCCGAAGCGCCAGAGCTCGCGGGCTCCGCGGCCCTCGATCTCCGCCGACGCGGCGAGGCGCCGGCAGGCGTCGAGCGTGGTCAGATCCGAGAAGCGCTCGTAGATCGGCGAGAGCTCGAACTCATCCTTGAGCCCCGCGAAATGAAGGTAATACTCCTCGTCGAGCGCGGCGATGAACCGGTCGGCTTCGTCCCGGTACGACTCTAGCTCTGCCACCGGGGCCGTCGCCATGAGTGCCGTAGGATAGCTGTGTGCACCAGATTGACGTGCAGACCGGGAAGAAGACCGAGCTCGTCAACATCACCGAGAAGGTCCGCGAGGCGGTCAGGAGCAACGGGAAAGACGGGTCGGCCGCCCTTGTCTACGTCCCGCACACGACTGCGGCGGTGACGATCAACGAAAACATCGACCCGGACCTCGTCGACGACCTCGAGCGCGCCTTCGGCCGCGTCGTCGGGGAGGACTGGGACTGGCGCCACGACGACGCCGACGGGCCGAACGCGCCGTCCCACGCGCGCTCGACGCTCGTCGGCCCGCAGATCCTCGTGCCGCTCGACGGCGGCGATCTCGCCCTCGGCACCTACCAGGGGATCTTCTTCTGCGAGTTCGACGGCCCGCGCTCGCGGAAGGTCTACGTGACCACGCTGGACTGACGCGCCGCGTCGGCGAAGCCGGCGACCAGGGGATGCGGGGCGCCGTCATGTGAGCGCGTCTGGAAGCAGAAGAGCGTCGCGACGAAGAACGGATGCTCTTCCAGCTCGACGATGCGCGCCTCGCCCTCCTCGTCGACCCCGCTCACGCGGAGGCCCGCCTCCTCCATCCGCGGCCGGTACTCCGGGCTGAGGCCGTAGCTGCAGAAGTAGTCCTCCACGGCCGACTCGGCTCCGTAGAGGCCCGCCGCGCGGGTTCCGGGGACGAGAGAGACCAGATGCTCCTGGCCCCAGAGCGAGCAGGAGAGCTGCGTGACCACGAGGTCGGTCGCCTCCGGGCTCGTTTCCGCGTGTTCCGCGCCTTCCGCTCCGAGGACGTTTCGTGCGTACTCCACGAGCACGTGCTGGAAGCCGCCTCAGGTGGCGACGAGCGGAATCCCGCGCTCCCGCGCCGCGGTGACCGCGGAGAGGGCGCCTTCCATGCTCCGATACGGGCTCGCCGGGGCGATCCAGACACCGGCGAAGCGCCCTTCCAGCTCGTCGGCCGACGGGACGGCGTCGGTGGAGATCCACTCGCCCGCCGCGCCCGCGTGAGCGAGGCTGGCCTCCAGCGTCGTGTGGGTCTCGTTCGCGGGGTTGTAGTCGCCGACGACGCCGATGAGCACGAGGCGACTCTAGCGCGCAAGACCGCCGATACCATCGGGCTCGTGGCCGCCCCGCTGAAGAAGGACCAGGAGCTCGACCTCAAGATCGACTCGCTCGCCTACGGCGGGAACGGCGTCGCGCGCCTGAACGGCTTCGTGGTCTTCGTGCGCCGCGGCCTCCCCGGCGACACCGTCCGCGCAAAGGTCACCAAGGTGAAGCGAAATCACGCCGAGGCGACCGCGCTCGAGGTCGTCGAGGCCGGCGCGCCGCGCGTGGAAGCGCCGTGCGTCCACTACCCCGCGTGCGGCGGCTGCCGCTTCCAGGACCTCGACTATGGGGCGCAGATCGCCGCCAAGGAAGCCCAGGTCGCGGACGCGCTCGCCCGCATCGGCCGGTTCGAGGGCTTCGAGCTCGAGCCGATCATTCCGGCGGAGTCCGTCTTCCACTACCGCAACAAGCTCGAGTACTCGTTCACGGAGGAGGACGGCAAGGTTGCGCTCGGCTTCCACCGGGCCGGCCGCTGGGACGACGTGCTCGACATCGAGCGCTGCTGGCTCACGACCGACCTCGGCAACGCCGTTCGCAATCGCGTCAAGGCGTGGGCCAATGAGAACGGCCTGCGCGCCTACGACCAGGAGTCGCAGGAGGGCTATCTCCGCCATCTCGTCGTCCGCGAAGGGCGGAACACCGCGCAGGCGCTCGTCGTCCTCGTCACCGCGCGGGGCGAGCTCGACGAGGAAGGGTTCGTCGCCGCCGTGCGCGAGTTCCCCGAGGTGCGCTCCGCCTACTGGGCCGTGAACGACACGCCTGCGGAGATCACGAACGTCCCGTCGCGGCTGCTCTGGGGCGAGGAGGCGATCGAGGAGGAGATCCTCGGCCTGCGCTTCCGCGTCCGCCCGAACGCCTTCTTTCAGACGAACACGGCGATGTGCGAGCGGCTGTACTCGCTCGCGATCGAATACGCCGGCCTGACAGGCGACGAGACGGTCTACGACCTGTACTGCGGCACCGGAACGATCGGGCTCGCCATGGCGCGCGAGGCGCTGACCGTCTGGGGCATCGACTCCTCGGAGGAGTCCATCGCGTGCGCGGTCGAGAACGCCCAGCTCAACGGGCTCCCAAATGGCGCGTTCTTCGCGGGGGAGGTCGGAGCCGATGTCGAGGAGCTCCGGGAGCGGGCCGGCGATCCCGATGTCGTCGTGGTCGACCCGCCCCGCGCAGGGCTCGCCGGGAAGGCGCTCGCGCACGTCGGCAGGCTCGGCGCGCCGCGGCTCGTCTACGTGTCCTGCAACCCGACGACGCTGGCCGGGAACGCCAAGGAGCTCGTTTCCGAGCACGGCTATACGCTCGAGCGGGTGCGGCCGGTGGACATGTTCCCGCACACGCCGCACGTCGAGGCAGTGGCCGTATTCACGCGCGCATGAGAATCGCGGCGCTCTACGACATCCACGCGAACCTGCCCGCGCTCGAGGCCGTGCTGGGCGAGGTCGACGCGGACACCATCCTCGTCGGCGGCGACGTTGCCCTCGGCCCGATGCCGAAGGAGAGCCTGAGCCTGCTGCGCGAGCGCGGCGCTACCTTCATCCGCGGCAACTGCGACCGCGAGGTCGCCGCTCCGGGCGAGGGCGAGGAGCTCTGGACGCGGCGCGCCCGCTGGGTGCACGAGCAGCTCGACGACGACGAGCTCGCCTTCCTCCGCGGCCTTCCGCACCCGCTTCCGCTGGAGGTGGACGGGCTCGGCGAAGTCCTCTTCTGCCACGGCTCTCCGCGAAGCGACGAGGAGATCCTCACCGCGATCACGCCGCCGAAGCGGCTCGACCCGATCCTCGACGGGGTCACTCAGGATCTCGTCGTCTGCGGCCACACGCACGCTCAGTTCGATCGCCTCGTCGGCGACCGCAGGCTCGTCAACGCGGGCAGTGTCGGGATGGCGTACGAGGGCGAGCCGGGCATCGCGGCCTGGGCGCTGCTGGGGCCGACCGTGGAGCTACGCCGGACGGGGTACGACGTCGAGGCCGCCGTGGCGCTGGTGCGCGAGACCGGCTTTCCCGACGCGGACGAGCTCGTGGACGACGCGCTCCTCCATCCGCCGAGCGCGGAGGAGGTGACGGCTCACTTCGAGGCTCTCGCCGAGCGCCAGTCTTTGTAGTACCGCCACAGGTGGTCGGCGTTCGCGAGGACGAACGCGACCGAGAGGAGCGGCAGCGCCGGCAGCCCCGAGATGTCGAACCCGACCGCGAGTGCGAGCGTGGCGCCGAACGAGAGCGTCATCAGAACCCACGTGAGCCCGATGCGCAGCCCGAAGCGGTCAGCTGCGCCCAGGAAGAGCGAGAAGAAGAGGACGTCCGGAAGCCCGAGCTGTGCTGAGTTGTGCTCGCCAGGCAGCGGGAACGAGATCGAGAGCGCGTTGAAGACCTGCGGCTGGTTCTCGACGATCTCCTTCGTGGGCCCGCGCGCGACCGAGAAGATATCCACCGGGACGATCAAGACGGCGATGAGGAGGACCCAGGAGAGCGCCTCGAAGAAGGAGAGGAACCACCAGGCGACGCAAACCACCGCCGCGATCTTCACGAAGTTGGCGGCGATGTCGAAGTCGGCCCACTCGAGCAGGACGCTCACCGCGACGAGCACGATGGCTGCCCAGCCGAGCCACTCCATCTGCGACCGCCGCAAGGGCAAGGCGAACAGAGGCAGGAGAAACGTGAGCGGGATCAGCCCGAAGGAGAGGAAGGCGACGTCAGCCCAGAGACTGAGGGTTCCCAGGTTCTCCGAGACGCCGTAGTACCAGGCGAGGAGGCCGAGGACCGCTAGTACGGCGGCTGTTCGGACCACCAGGGTCCGATCGCCTTGAAGGCCTCCCAGAAGTCCTTCTTCGCCGGCGCCTCGTCCAGCGACGCGTCCAGGTCCGGAGTCACCAACGCCTCGATCGTCGGGGTGAACCTCTGGATCGACCCCGGCTGGCTCGCGATCTCCGCCGCGAGCGGGAAGCGGACTTCGTTCAGACACGTGAGCGCATCTTGCCCCATGACCACGATGAGCTTGGGTTGGACGATGTGGATCTCCCGCGCCAGCCACTCGCGCGCTTGCTCCTCTTCGGCCCCGGCGAACTTCAGGCAGTTCGTCCCGTAGATCGCCGTCGGGTCGACCTGGAGGCGCTGCAGCGACTTCAATACGGCCTGGCCGGCGCGGCCGAAGAAGGCGACGCCCTCGTGCTGCTCCGCGGTCTGCGGCCCGTACTTCAGGAGGAAGAGATCGGCCTGCGGATGGCCCGAGCCGAGCACCGGTGCCCGGTCCGCGCCCGCCTCCTGGGCGATCTCGCGCCCGAGATCGTTGATCTCGGCAATCGCCTTCTCGAGGTAGCGCTGTGAGATGTCGTCCGTGGGCACGGGCAAGGGGGCTGCGAGAGTATTCGGGGCGGAGAGCCCCTCTTCCTACACGGCGGCCTTCGAACGCCGGGCCCGGGACTGGGCCACCCACTTGAGACCCTGCAGGTAGACGAGCGACTTCGGCCGCCGCAGGATCTCGGCCGAGCGCAGGCTGATGAGGAACTCGGCGGCGTTGTCGAACGCGCGCATGCGGACGAGCCCCGTGCCGACTCCTTGCAGGACGTGCGCGTCGGAGCCCGCGCCCATGGTCAGGTTGTACTTTCGCGCGAAGCGGAGGGCCTCGTCGTTGAAGCCCTCGAAGAGGAGCCGCGCGTTGTAGACCTCGAAGACGTCGATCTCGGGGAGATGGCGGTGGAGAGTCGGCGCGTCGGGGATCGTGTGCAGGCGGTCGAAGGGGTGGGGGAGGTAGACGACTCCACCCTGCTCGCGGATCGCCGCGATCGTGTCGGCCATCGGCAGGCCGCGCTCGATCTGCTCGTCGAGGAAGAGACCGATCACCTCGCCCTTCTCGGTCTTGATCTCCTCGCCAGGGATGACGGTGAGCTTCCGGCCGCGCGAGAGCTCGACAGCCTGCTGGGCGCCGGTGAAGACGTTGTGATCGGTGATCGCGATCGCGCCGAGGCCCTGGCCCTCGGCGTAGTCGAGGAGGTCCGCCACCGGCACGGCACAGTCGTGGGAGTGCTCCGTGTGCATATGCAGGTCGGCGAGGATGAACTCGCGGTCCGCGAGCGGCTCGGCGGGCGGTCGGACGACCTTGCGCCTACGGGCGAGCACCGACTCGTAGAGCTTCTCGAGCTCGTTCCCGAGAGCCTCGGCGCTCTGGCTTTCGGCGGACTCCTTGGCTTCGGCCGACTGCTGTCGGAGCCAGTCAGGGTCGGATGCAAACCGCCCGAGGGCGGCGCCGACAAGCT
>DATEOR010000085.1:0-18098 GCA_035273885.1 Gaiellaceae bacterium | reverse complement strand
CACCGGCATCGACCTCGCTCATGCCCAGCTCGCGGTTGCGGCCGGGGATGGCCTGCCGCGTGACGGCCGAGCAGACATGCGAGGCCACGCGATCGAGTTTCGGATCAACGCCGAGGACCCGGCGGCGGACTTCCGGCCCGGGCCCGGCCGCGTGTCCCGGTTCCGTCCGCCGCTCGGCCCGGGCGTGCGGGTGGACACGCACATGGAGGAGGGCTACGCGATCCCCCCGTTCTACGACTCCCTGATCGCCAAGGTGATCGTCTGGGGGGAGGATCGGGAAGTCGCAATCGCCCGCGGCCGGCGCGCGCTCTCGGAGCTCGAACTCGAAGGCGTCCCGACCACGCGCGAGCTCGCGCTCGACATCGTCTCGAGCGCGGAGTTCGGCGGCGGTGATTACACGACGTCGTTCCTCGCCGACGCAGCGCCCTCCCTCGAATCCCTACGCGGAGGAGCGGCGTGAGCACCGGTCGCCGCGCCGCCCGCCGCGCGGCGCTCTTCGTGCTCTACCAGTGGGACGTGACCGGGCAGCCGCTCGCGTCTCTGTACGAGGGCGAGCTCGATCCATACACGCGCGAGCTGGCCGAGGGAGTCGCCGCTGAGGCGCAAGCCCTGGATGCGACGATCGGCGAAGCGTCGAGCGCCTGGCCCCCGGAGCGGCTCGGCGCCCTCGAGCGGAACATCCTCCGCATTGCGCTCTACGAGCTCGACCGCGGCGAGGTGCCGCTCGAGGTCGCGATCGACGAGGCGGTCCGACTTGCGCGACGCTATTCGTCGGACGACGCTGCCAAGCTCGTGAACGGAATCCTCGGCAAGGTCGCAAAGGAGGCGAAACGGTGAGCACGCAGGAACCCGAGTCGGTCGCCCGCCTTCAGGAGCTGCTCGAACGGCTGGAGAGGGCACGGACGCAACTAGAGGCGACGGACGACCCCGAGCAGGCGGTCGACGTCCTGCAGAGCCTGGCCGACCTGGCCAAGGAGATCCAGGCCGAGATCGACCTCGCCCGCCGAGAAGGGCCTGCGTGAGGCAGCCCGACGAGCTCCGCGAGCTCGTCGAGGCCGAGCTCGCGCGCCTCCCGCTCGCCGCTGAGCTCGGTGAGCTCGAGGAAGCGCTCCGCTACTCGCTTCTCGGCGGCGGTAAGCGAATCCGGCCGGTTCTCTGCCTCGCGACCGGCGAGGCGCTCGGCCGTGAGCCCGCGGAGGTTCTCCCCGCTGCGTGCGCGCTCGAGCTCGTCCACACCTTCAGCCTTGTCCACGACGACCTGCCCGCTCTCGACGACGACGACCTACGGCGCGGGCAGCCCAGCTCGCACGTGCGCTTCGGCGAGGGGGTCGCGATACTGGCGGGAGACGCGCTCCTGACGGAGGCCTTCCGCCTCGTGCTCGGCTACGAGAGCCCGGGGCCCGCGCGGGAGCTGGCAGCCGCGACCCTCGGCATGATCGGGGGCCAGTACGTCGACGTGACGACTGACGGCGACCTCGACGCCGAAGGGCTCGTCCACCTGCACGAGCTGAAGACGGGCCGGCTGCTCCGCGCTTCAGTCACGTGCGCGGTCGCCGTCGCAGGGCTCTCGCCGGAGGACCGCGATCCGTGGGCGTCCTTCGGGGAGGAGGTCGGCCTTCTCTTTCAGATCGTCGACGACATCCTCGACGCGACCGGGACCGCCGCCGAGCTCGGGAAGACGCCCGGAAAGGACGAGGCCGCGGGCAAGGTCACGTACGTCTCGCTGCACGGCCTCGAGCACGCGCGGGAGCTTGCCGACGCGGCGCGCGCCCGGGTGAACGAGCGCCTGGCCGAGCTGCCGGCAGACACGTCGGTTCTCGCCGAGCTCGTAGGGACAATCCGTGATCGGCTTACCTAAGACTTGACGATTTCGGCGCAGGGCAGGCGTTACGCTGCGCGGGTGACCAAGAAGCGGCTCGATGTCCTCATGGTCGAGCGCGGGCTCGCCGAGACGCGCTCACAGGCGCAGGCCCTCGTCCTGGCCGGAAAGGTGCCCGGTCACGCCAAGGCCGGGGAGCAGGTCGACGATTCGGCGCAGATCGAGGTCGAGGCCGGCCCCCGGTTCGTCTCCCGGGGAGGGGAGAAGCTCGCCAACGCCCTGGCGACGTTCGCGATCGACATGGAGGGGGAGGACTGCCTCGATGTCGGCGCTTCGACCGGCGGCTTCACCGATTGCCTCCTGCAGGCGGGTGCGGCCCGCGTGTGCGCGCTCGACGTCGGCTACGGCCAGCTCCATCCGAAGCTCCGCGAGGATCCGCGGGTCACGGTCATGGAGCGCGTGAACGTGCGCGACCTGGACTGCGGAGAACTGCCGTTCGCGCCGGCGTTCCTCACCTGCGACGTTTCCTTCATCTCGCTCGGCAAGGCTTTGCCGCCCGCTCTTGCTTGTGCGGCGCCGGGCTGGCGGGCGCTCGTCCTGGTCAAGCCGCAGTTCGAGGCCGGCCGTGCGGAGGTCGGCAAGGGCGGCGTCGTTCGGGACCCGGAGGTTCACAGGCGCGTCGTGGACGAAGTTGCGGCGCAGGCGTCCAACTGGGGAGCGCACGTCGAAGGCGCCGCAGACTCGGGGCTACCCGGGCCGAAAGGAAATCGTGAGTTCTTCCTCTACCTCCGCGCCGCCTAGCGTGCCCGGCAAGATCACCTGCGCGGCCCTCTTCACCCACGGCCGCCCGGAGCGGATCGGGGACGCGGAGAGCCGCGTCCAGGGGCTGGCGGCCGAGGCGGGGGTGGAGCTCGTCACGCTTGGAGAGGGCTCGCCCGATCTGGTCCTCGCGCTCGGCGGCGACGGAACGATGCTGCGCGCCCTCAGGGCGACGCTCGGCGCCGCGACCCCGGTCTTCGGCGTGAACTTCGGGCGCATGGGCTTTCTCACGAGCGCGGAGGGTCACAAGCTCGAGGAGGCGCTCCGCCGTGTCCTCGCCGGCGAGTACCGGACGGTCGAGCTCAGCACGCTCTCGGCGGGCCTCGCCGAGGGGCCGCAGGTCGCCGTGAACGACGTCGTCGTGACGAGCGCAGAGCCCGGCCGCATGGTCGAGCTTGGCTGGGAGGTGGGCGGCGAAGAGCTCGGATCGCAGCCCTGCGACGGGCTCATCTGCTGCACACCCTCGGGCTCGACGGCGTACAACCTCTCGA
Source organism: Gaiellaceae bacterium (assembly GCA_035273885.1). Taxonomy (GTDB): domain Bacteria; phylum Actinomycetota; class Thermoleophilia; order Gaiellales; family Gaiellaceae; genus DATEOR01. Next base: position 14,969 of record DATEOR010000085.1, on the reverse strand, counting down.
ACGGAGGCCCGGTGATGATGTGGGGGCTCGAGGCGATGGCGATCACGTTCGTCGCCCCGCACTCCCTGCACGCGCGACCGCTCGTTCTGCCGCGCGGGCACGACCTCAACGTCACGAACCGCTCGCCCGCCCAGCACGTGACCGTGCTCGTCGACGGGAAGTCCGTCGGCGACCTCGCGCCAGGTGATGGAATCACGGTGTCGATCGGTGACCAGACCGCGACCCTCGCCGTCCTGCCCGAGGTCAGCTTCTTCACGCGCTATCACTCGGTGTTCCCCTAGGACGCGCCTTGCTCCGCAGCCTACGCATCGAGAACTTCGTCCTGATTCGCGAGGCCGACCTCGTCTTCGGGCCGCGGCTGAACGCCGTGACCGGGGAGACGGGCGCGGGCAAGACGATTCTCGCCCAGGCGATCGGGCTCCTTCTCGGCGCACCCGGGGACGCGGGCTACCTTGGGCCGGGCGCCACAGAGGCGTACGTCGAGGCGGACTTCGACCTGCCGGATGGCATCCTCGACGACGAGGAGCTCGCGACTCTCGCCGAGCTTCGGCCCGAGGACGAGACGGGGCTCGTCGCCGCGCGGCGGGTGTTCGCCGACGGGCGCACCCGCGCCTATGCGTGGGGACGGGCGGTTCCCCGCGAGGACCTGGCCGCCGTCGTGGAGCGGCTGCTCGCGATGTCGGGCCAGTTCGAGCAGCGGCGGCTCGCACGGCCGTCCTTCCAGCTGGACGTGCTCGACGCGTTCGTCGGCGAGGAGCAGCTCCGCTTGCAAGCCGAGCATGGGCGCGCGTGGCGAGAGCTCGGTTCGGCGCGCAAGCACCGGGACGCGCTCGCGAGTGCCGAGGCCGGCCGCGCGGAGCGGCTCGAGGAGCTGCGGCAGCTGGTCGAGCGGACCGACGGCTTCGCGCCCGACACCGAGGACGCGCTGCGCTCCCAGCGCGAGCGGCTCCGCCACGTGACCGAGCTCGCCGAGGCGGCGACCCATGCGGCCGAGGCGCTCTCCTCCGAGCAGAGCGAGACGGGCGCGGTCGACCAGCTCGCCAAGGCGGCGAACGCGCTCATGCCGGTGACGAACCTCGCCCCCGAGCTCCAGGCCGAATACGTCAACCTCGGCGACCTTGAGGAGCGGCTCAAGGACGTCACCTCGTCCCTTCGGGGATTCCTGTCGTCGCTCGAAGCGGAGCCGGGGCGGCTCGAGGAGGTCGAGGGAGAGCTCGAGCGCATTGCGGACGCGCGCCGTCGCTTCGGCGTCGCGAGCTACGAGGAGCTTCTGAGCCGCGTGGAGGCCGCCCGTGCCGAGCTCGACGCCCACGAGGCGGACGTCGACCCGCTCGCCGCCGCGGAGGATGCACTCGCGGCCGCGGAGCGCCGGGCCTCCGACCTCGCCCGCCGGCTCTCGGAAGCTCGCCGCGGTGCCGCCGGGGTTTTCGGCGAGGCAGTCGCGGCCGAGCTCCAGGGGCTCGGCATGGGGGACGGGGAGTTCCAGGCGGAGGTCTCGGATCGCGAGCACGCGGCGAGCGGACGCGACGCCGTCGCGTTCCTCATCAGGCCGAATCCGGGCCTGCCGCTTGCACCGGTGGCGGAAACGGCTTCGGGAGGCGAGCTCTCTCGCGTCGCCCTCGCGCTTCGCGCGGTCGCCCACGCGGGCGCGGGCGAGCCGACGATCGTCTTCGACGAGATCGACGCGGGCATCGGCGGCCGCACGGCGCATGCCGTCGCGGAGGCCCTCGGCCGGCTCGCCGAGCGCGCGCAGGTCCTCACCATCACCCACCTTCCGCAGATCGCGAGCGCCTCGGAGACCCACTTCCGTGTCGAAAAGGTGCCCGGCGACCCCACCCACACGCGAATCGAACGCTTGGCAGAATCCGCGCGAAGGGAAGAGGTGGAGAGAATGCTCGGCGGAGCGGAATTCATCGAGGCGGTCCGGCAGTGAGCTTCGTGGAGTTCACGGGAACCGCCCGCCTCGACAAGCGGACGAAGCGCCTCGTCAGGCGCCTCGGGCCCGACGACATCGCGATCATCGACCACCGCGACCTCGACCGCGTGTCGGCCGAGGAGCTTCTCGCCACGAACGTGCGCGTGGTCGTCAACGTCTCGCCGTCGATGAGCGGGCGCTTTCCGAACGCCGGGCCGCTCGAGCTCGTGCGCGGCGGCGTCCGGCTGATCGACGTGAACGGCGACTCCGACCTATTCGAGGAGGTCAAGGACGGTGAGGCGCTCGTGGTTCGCGGCTCCAGCCTCTTCCGCAACGGCTCGCGGCTCGCAGCGGGGCGCACGCTCACCGAGGTCGAGCTCGTGGCCGAGCTCGAGGAACAGCGCGGCCGCGTCACCGAGGCGCTCGAGAGCTTCGCCGAGAACACGCTTCGCTACCTCCGCGACGAGGCGAAGCTCCTCTCCGAGGGCGTGCGACTCCCGCAGGTGCAAACCCGCTTCCGTGACCGCCACGCCCTCGTCGTCGCCCGCGGGCCCGGTATGAAGCACGACCTGCGGATCGTGAAGCCGTACATCCGCGACTTCCGGCCGGTCCTCGTCGGCGTCGACGGCGGCGCTGATGCGCTCATCCAGGCGGGCTACAAGCCCGACGTGATCGTGGGCGACATGGACTCGGTCTCCGACAAGGCGCTCGAGAGCGGCGCCGAGCTCGTCGTCCACGCCTACCCCGACGGGCGCGCACCCGGGCGCGAGCGCATCGACCGGCTCGGGCTTCCTTCTGCAGTCCTGCCCTCGCCGGGGATCAGCGAGGACGTCGCCATTCTCCTCGCCCACGAGAAGGGCGCGGAGCTGATCGTCGCAGTCGGCACCCATTTCAACCTCCTGGAGTTCCTGGAGCGGAACCGAGAAGGGATGTCGTCGACCTTCTTCACCCGCCTCAAGGTCGGAGACAAGCTGATCGACGCACGCGGCGTATCGAGTCTCTTCCGAGGCCGTGCGGGCCTCGGGCCCATGTTCCTGTTCGTCATCGGAGGGCTCGGCGCACTGGTCGCCGCCGTGGCGGTGTCCTCGGACCTGCAGCGCTTCATCGAGCTTCTCACGCAGCGGATCCAGTCGCTCCTCGGGCTGTGAAGGAGGAAGCATCGTTCGTCCTTCCGGTTCGCCGGGAGGACGCCTGGGCACTCGTCTCCGAGCCGTTTCACCTGCCGGACTGGTGGCCCGGCTACACGGGTGTGGAGCCGGACCGGCGCGGCCTCGAGGAGAACGCGCGCTGGACGGTCGTCCGGGGATCCCGCCCTGGATTCATGCGCAAGCCGCGGGGCACCGGGCTCATCGTCATCCGGCGCGTGAGCAGCGGAAGCGAGCTCTCCTGGTACGACCAGAACCAGAAGCTCGAGATGGGGGTGCGGCTCGAGGACGAGGGCCGCGAGACCAAGGCGACCGCGTGGGTCTCGGGTCCCTTCTGGCGTCTCTTTGCGGAGGGAGCGCGTTCGCTGCCGACGAAGGCCGGCGCCCGGCTGCGCGACCTCTGCGACACTGCTTCCAGCCTTTGAGATGTTCGATCTTCGCTATCACCTGGCCTCGCTGGCGGCCGTCTTCATCGCGCTCGCGGTGGGGATTCTGCTCGGCGTCGCGATCTCCGGGAAGCTGTCCGCGGCGGACAACCGGTTCGCCCACGACCGGATCGACCAGCTGAGCGAGCAGCTCAAGCAGGCGAACTCGCGGGCGGACATCATCGGCAAGCGGAACGACGCGGCCGAAGAGCTGCTCGAGATGAGCTATCCGACGCTCATGGAGGACCGCCTCGACGGCAAGAGCATCGGCGTGCTCTTCGTCGGCCCGGTGGACGGCAGCGTACGCTCGTGGATCGATCGCACGCTCTCCGATGCGGGCGCCGGAAGCCCAGTGCGCCTGATCGCGGTCGACACTCCCATCGATGCGAACGAGCTCGATTCCGCGCTCAAGGGCGACCAGACGCTGGCCGCCTACGCCGAGAGCGGAGACGACTTCGGCGACCTCGGCATGGCCCTCGGGCAGGAGCTCGTCGACGGCGGGGGGACGCCGACCTGGAGCACGCTCTCGAGCATGCTCGTGGAGGAGCGCTCCGGTGCAAGCACGCCGCCGCTCGACGGCGTCGTGGTCGTCCGGTCGTGGGTGCCTCCCGAGGATCCGACCGCCGAGCAGGAGGCCGAGGCGCGTCCGACGGAGACGCTTCTGGACGGACTTCTCGCCGGTCTGCAGCAGGCCGATGTCCCCGTGGTCGGTGTCGAGACGACGACGGAGCCGGTGTCCGCGATCGATGTCTACCGCACGCAGGGGATCTCGAGTGTGGACGACGTCGAGACGCTGTCCGGCCGCGTTGCCCTTGCGCTCCTCCTCGGCGGCGGCACGCCTGGGCACTACGGCGTCAAGCCCTCCGCCAGTGACGGCGTCGCGCCCACAATTCAGCCGGTGCCGACTCCGAGTGGCTGAGCTCACGGTCCTCATTGCGGCTCGCAATGAGGCGGAGCGGATCGGCGAGACCGTGCGGGCCCTGCGCGCCGACCTCGGCGACGCCGAGATCCTGGTCGTCGACGGAGCCTCGACCGACGGCACCGCCGCGGCCGCGGAGGAGGCGGGCGCCGTCGTGCTCCGGCTCGAGGAGCGCGGGAAGGGCGAGGCCCTCAGCGCCGGCGAGCGCATGGCGGCTCCCGGACCGCTCTTGCTCTGCGACGCCGATCTGCGCGGCTCGCTCGTTCCTCTAGCCGACGAAGTCGGTGGCGACCTTCGCGTGGCTGCGTTCACGCGCCGCGTCGGCGGAGGATTCGGCGTCGCCAAGCGCGTGGGCCGAGAGCTGATCCGGCTGCGAACGGGATTCACCGCGCGCGAGCCACTCTCGGGCCAGCGCCGCCTGAGCGAGCGGGCGCGCGCCGCGTGCTTTCCGCTCGCGCCGGGGTTCGGCTGCGAGGTGCGGATGACGATCGACGCGCTTCGGGCGGGCCTCAGCGTCGAGGAGGTCGACATGGATCTCGACCACCGCGCGACCGGCCGCGACACGGCCGGCTTCGCGCACCGGGGCCGCCAGTTGCTCGACGCGCTCCTCGCCGCGGGCCCACTGGCGGTCAACTACCGCGGCAGGCGCCTGCCGCTCGTCGGCTGGCTCATGGGTGTACGGCCCGACCCCGCGGTGGGCGCGGTGGCGGCCATCGGCCTCGCGGACGATCTCTGGAGCGGGGAGGAGCGCGGCATCCGCGCCCACCTGGCAGCCGGCGGCACGACGGGCGTCCTCAAGCTCCTCGGCATACCGCTCGTCGCGCTTCTGCGCACGCGCAGCCTCTCCGGCGCCCTTCTCGTCGCCGGCAGCGCAAACCTCCTGAACCAGCTCGACACGAAGCCGGGCCGGGCGCTGAAGGCCTACGTCGCGGGCGCGTTCGCCCTCGATGCGCCGCTCGGCCTGGCCGTCCTTCTGCTTCCCTACGATCTCCGCGAGAGAGTGATGCTGGGGGACGCGGGATCGAATGCTCTGGGGGCCCTGCTAGGCTTCAAGTCCGTGGACAGATTCCGCGGATGGGGTCGCATTGCAGCTGTGGCTGGCGTCGTCGCTCTCAACGTTGTCGGTGAGCGCCGCTCGCTCGGAGAGCTGATCGAGCGCACGCCCGGTCTTTCGCAAGTCGACCGGATGGGTCGGATCTGATGCGCGCCCGTCCGACGAAGTACGTCTTCGTCACCGGCGGCGTCGTCTCGTCGCTCGGGAAGGGCATCACCGCAGCCTCGCTCGGGCGTCTCTTGAAGGCGCGCGGCCTGCGCGTGCAGGTGCAGAAGTTCGATCCCTACATCAACGTCGACCCGGGCACGATGAGCCCGTTCCAGCACGGCGAGGTCTACGTGACGGAAGACGGCGCCGAGACCGATCTCGACATCGGCCACTACGAGCGCTTCATCGACGAGAACCTCTCCCGGAACGCGAACCACACGTCTGGCTCGATTTGGAACTCCGTCATCCGCCGGGAGCGGAAGGGGGAGTACCTCGGCTCGACGGTGCAGGTGATTCCGCACATCACGAACGAGATCAAGGACCGCGTGCGCCGTGTGGCGGCCGCGTCCGATACCGACGTCGTCATCTCGGAGATCGGCGGCACCGTGGGCGACATCGAGTCGCTCCCGTTCCTCGAAGCGATTCGCCAGTTTCGCCGCGAGGTTGGCCCGGAGAACGTCCTCTATCTGCACGTCACCTTCGTCCCGTTCATCGAGACCGCGGGCGAGCTGAAGACGAAGCCCACGCAGCACTCCGTGAACGAGCTGCGCCGCATCGGTATCCATCCCGACATCGTCGTCTGCCGCTCGCATGAGCCGCTCTCGCACGACATACGGGAAAAGATCGCCCTCTTCGCCGACGTCGACGCCGAGGCGGTCGTGGCCAACGAAGACGTGAGCGACGTCTATCTCGTTCCGCAGGCGCTTCGAAACGAGGGGCTCGACACCCTCGTCTGCGCGAAGCTCGGGCTCCCGGACGAACCGGTCGAGCTCGGAGAGTGGGAAGACCTTGCCGGCCGAATCGCGGAGCGCGACGGCGACGTCGAGATCGCGCTCGTCGGCAAGTACGTCAAGCTCCAGGACGCCTACCTCTCCGTTCACGAGTCGCTGAAGCACGCGGGGATCCACCACGGGACGAACGTTCACGTGCGCTGGGTGGATGCCGAGGGGATGAGCGTCGAGGAGGCTGCGCGGGAGCTCGAGCGCGCGGATGGCGTGCTCGTCCCTGGCGGGTTCGGCTCGCGCGGGTGGGAGGGGAAGATCACGGCCTGCCGCATCGCCCGCGAGCGCGGGATTCCGTATCTCGGGATCTGCCTCGGCATGCACGTGGCGATCTCCGAGTTCGCGCGAAACGTCGTCGGCCTCGACGGCGCCAACTCGACCGAGATGGACCCGGAGACGCCGTACCCCGTCATCGACCTCCTGCCCGAGCAGAAGGAGATCGAAGACCTCGGCGGGACGATGCGCCTCGGCGCGGACGCCGTCGACGTGGAGGAGGGCACGCGCGCACATGCTGCGTACGGCGAGGTCGTCATCCACGAGCGGCACCGCCACCGCTACGAGGTCAACAACGCTTTCCGGCCGAAGCTCGTCGAGGCGGGCCTCGTCGTTTCGGGCACGTTCCAGGAGGGACGCCTCGTCGAGGTGATCGAGCTGCCCGACCATCCCTGGTTCGTCGCGAGCCAGTATCACCCCGAGTTCAAGTCGCGCCCCACGCGGCCCGCGCCGCTCTTCCGCGATTTCGTCGGCGCCGCCGTCGAGCGTGCCCGCACGCGCACAGGCGTCGGCCAGGCCGCCTCGCACTCCTAGAATCGCGCCATGAGCGCAACATGGGCCTCGGGCGTCCTCGACCTGTTCGTCGAGCTCGCCGCCATCCCGAGCCCGTCCGGTGAGGAGGCAGCGGTGGCGGCCGTGATCCGCTCCTACCTCGCTGACCTCGGGCTGGCCGTGGAGGACGACGAGCACGGCAACCTGCTCGCGCGCATCGAGCCGGTGGAGCGGAACGGCGGCGGCTCGATCTTCCTCTGCGCCCACATGGACACCGTGCCGCCCGTGGGAGAGATCCGGCCGGTCGTCGGGGACGACGGCTTCGTCCGCAACGACGGGGGCACGATCCTCGGCGCCGACAACAAGGCCACCGTGGCCGTGCTCCTCGAAGCAGCTCGCCTGCTCCTCTCGGAGGGGCGGCCGCACGCGGGCGTCGAGCTCCTCTTCACCGTGAAGGAAGAGGTCGGCCTCCAGGGCGCAAAGGACTTCGACCACACGCGGCTCGTGTCCAAGCTCGGCTTCGTGTACGACTGCAGCGGCCCGGTCGGTGGAATCGTCCGCTCGGCGCCGTACGGGAAGACCATCGACGTCGTCTTCAAGGGTCGCTCGGCGCATGCAGGGCTCGCGCCCGAGGAAGGACGCTCGGCCATCGCGGCCGCCGCCCGCGCGATCGCCGATCTGAGGCTGGGCCGGATCGACGAGGAGACCACGGCCAACGTCGGGCTCATCGAGGGCGGCACGGGAAGAAACGTCGTGCCGGATCGCTGCGAGCTCGCCGCCGAGGCGCGCTCCCGTGACGAGGGCAAGCTCGCCGACCTCGTCCAGGAGATGCTCGATGCCTTCACGTTCGCCGCCGCTGTCACGGAATGCGAGGTCGAGACGCGGATCTCCGAGACCTACGCTGGCTACCGCTTCAAGCCGGACGATCCGGTGTTCGCGCTCGGGGCGGAGGCCGTCCGGCGCGCAGGCCTCGAGCCGCGGCCGATCGACGTGGGCGGCGGAGCCGACGCGAACGTCTTCAACGCGCGCGGCGTTCCCTGCGTCAACCTGGCCAACGGGATGATGCAGGTGCACACGCCCGCCGAGCACATCGCCGTCGCCGACCTCGAGACGATGCTGAACGTCACGCTCGAGCTCGTCGACGCGGCCCGAAATGCTTAGCCTCCGGCTCGGCTCCGTCACCGCGGTGACCGAGCGGCACGACGGGCTCGTGCGCCTGGAGGTCGACGGCTCGCCATGTATCGCCTATCCGGGCCTGACGGGCCCCGTCGCGCTCGGGGACGACGTGCTCGTGAACGTGCAGGCAGTCGAGCTCGGGCTCGGCTCGGGCGGCTTCGACGTCCTCTACGCGAACCTCACGCGCGGGCTCGCCGTCGACTGGGAGCCCGGTGCGCACGTCATGAAGCTTCCGTATTCGCCGCTGCAGTACGCCGTTCGCCACGCCGAGGAGGATGGCACTGAGCTGCAGACGCTCAACGGGCTTCCGATCGTGTGCTGCTCCCTGCACAGCCAGGTCGCGCCCGCCGCCGCCGGCCTTGGCGAGGGGAAGAGGGTCGCCTACGTCCAGGTGCCGGGCGGCGCACTGCCCGTGTCGCTCTCGGACACCGTGCGCGCTCTTCGTGAGCGCGGGCTCGTCGACGTCACGGTCGCCGTCGGAGCCTGCATCGAGGGCGACCTCGCGTGCGTCTCCACGGCCGCGGCCTTCGTCTGGGCCGCAGAGCAGGGTTTCGATGCCGTCATTTGTTCGATCGGGCCCGGGATCGTCGGCACAGCGAGCCCGTGGGGCCACGGCGGCGTCTCCGTAGCGGAGGCCGTGCTCACGGCGCGCGCGCTCGGTGGGCGACCGGTTCTTGCTGTCCGCTACTCCGAAGGAGATCCACGCGAGCGGCACCGCGGCCTCTCTCACCACACGCAGGCCGTCCTCGCGCTGGCCGGCGACGTCGAGATCGGCTGGCCCGAGGGGCTGGACACGCCCGGCGAGCTCGATCGCGCCACACCGGTGGACGTCGAGGGTTGGGAAGAGGCATGCGCCGGCCTTCCGCTCGTCCACATGGGCCGCGGTGCGGGCGACGATCCCTGGTTCTTCGCCGTCGCCTATGCGGCGGGACGCGTTGCTGCCGCCCACCTGGCGTGAGATAGCCTTCGCAGCCCATGAGAATCGGCGTCGCCAGGGAGATCAAGCCGGACGAGCATCGCGTCGCGCTCACGCCCGCGGGGGCGCTCGAGTTGACGCAGAGAGGCCACGAGGTCGTCATCGAGCAAAGCGCCGGCGAAGGCAGCTCGCTTCCCGACGCCGCCTACGAGGCCGTCGGCGCGCGCATCGCCTCCGTGGACGACGTCTGGGGGAGCTCCGACCTCGTCCTCAAGGTGAAGGAGCCGCTCGCGGCCGAGTTCGACCGGCTGCGCGAGGGCCTGATCCTCTTCACGTATCTCCATCTGGCAGCCGACGAGACGCTCACCCGCGCGCTCGTCGACAGCGGGGCGGTCTGCATCGCCTACGAGACCGTGGAGACCGACGACCGCCAGTTGCCCCTCCTTGCTCCGATGAGCGAGGTCGCCGGCCGGCTCGCCACGCAGATGGGCGCCTGGGCGCTGGAGAAATCGCAGGGGGGGCGCGGGATCCTGCTCGGCGGCGTCCCCGGAGTCCCGCCCGCAAAGGTCGTGGTGCTCGGCGGCGGAATCGTCGGGTACAACGCGGCGCTGATCGCGGTCGGCATGCAGGCCGACGTGTGGGTGCTGGACAAGTCGGTCGGCCGCATGCGCGACCTCGAGATGATGCTCGACGGACGGATCACGCTCGCAATGTCGAACCAGCTCGCGATCGACGAGGCGGTCGAGGATGCCGACCTCGTGATCGGCGCCGTCCTCATCCCGGGCGCGCGGGCCCCGAAGCTGGTCACGCGGCAAATGCTGCCGGCGCTCAAGCCCGGCGCGGCCCTGGTGGACGTGGCCATCGACCAGGGCGGCTGCTTCGAGACGTCGCATCCGACCACGCACTCTGATCCCGTTTACGTCGTCGACGGCATCGTCCACTACTGCGTCTCGAACATGCCCGGCGCCGTGCCTATCACGTCGACCTCGGGGCTCACGAACGTGACGCTGCCATACGTCGAGCAGATCGCCGACCACGGCGTGCGCGAAGCCATCGCTCGCAGCCGCCCGCTGGCACGCGGCGTCAACGTCTTCGAGGGAAAGCTGACTTACGAGGCGGTTGCCGAGGCGCATGGCCTCGAGTACTCGCCGCTCGACGAGGTGCTTCCGCTCGAGGCCGTCTAGCGCCCGCGGAAGCGGACTACGCCTCGCTCGTCTCCGGCTCCTTGTCTTCCCGCTCCGGCGTGAGCTTCACGACCGCATACGTGATCCCCGCGGCGAGCGCGATGACGGCGACTATCCAAAGCGCCATGCCGATGAGCCCGAGGACGGTTTCCATGTCCGAAGTAGAATAGCCGGATGCCACGCGCCTGCGTGATCGTGCTGGACGCGGTTGGTGCGGGCGAGCTGCCGGACGCGGCCGACTACGGTGACACGGGATCGAACACCCTCGCCAACGTCGCAGAAGCGGTCGGCGGCCTCGACCTCCCCAACCTCGAGCAACTGGGCCTCGGAAACATCGAGGACCTGGCCGGTTGCCCTCCCCAACCCCACGCGCCGGCTGTCGCGGGTCGGCTCTTCGAGCGCTCGAAGGGAAAGGACACGACCACCGGCCATTGGGAGCTCATGGGCATCGTCACCCCCGAGCCCATGCCAACCTTTCCGCACGGCTTCCCGTTCGAAGTGATCGAGGAGTTCGCGCACCGAACCGGCCGCGGCGTACTGGGCAACAAGGCGGCATCGGGCACGGAGATCATCGAAGAGCTCGGCGAGGAGCACCAGCGGACCGGCAAGTGGATCGTCTACACATCCGCCGATTCCGTCTTCCAGATCGCCGCGCACGAGGAGACGATCCCGCTCGACGAGCTCTACGCGGCCTGTGGGATCGCGCGCGAGATCCTCACCGGAAAGAACGCGGTCGGGCGCGTGATCGCCCGTCCCTTCGTTGGCGAGCCCGGGAACTACACGCGCACGCCGAACCGCCACGACTGGTCGCTGAGGCCTCGGCAGCCGAACTACCTCACGCTCGTCCGCGAAGCAGGCAAGGAGGTGTACGGGGTAGGCAAGATCCACGACATCTTCGCGGGGGTGGACATCGACCACTCCGAGACGACGAAGTCCAACATCGACGGCATCACGAAGACCGAGACGCTCCTCCGCGAGGTGGACGACGGGCTCATCTTCGTGAACCTCGTCGAGACGGACATGCTCTGGGGCCATCGCAACGACCCCGTCAATTTCCACCGCTGCCTGCAGGACTTCGACCGGCGGATCCCGGATCTCTTGGACGCGCTGCGGCCGCAGGACCTCTTCATGCTCACTTCCGACCACGGCTGCGATCCCACGACTCCTTCCACGGATCATTCGCGCGAGCACGCGCTCCTACTCGCCTACGTCGAGGGGCGAAACGCCGACGGCGCGATTCACGAGGGCGAGTTCGCGGACGTCGGGGCGACGGTCAACGCCTGGCTGGGCGGGAAGGCCCCGTCGCGGGGGATTCCCGGCACGCCCATCGTCGAGCAGTGAGCACGCCGGCGCGGGCAGCGGGTGCCCTGCGTCCCGCGGAGCTGATCCAGAAGAAGCGCGACGGCGGAGAGCTGTCGGGCGCGGAGATCTCCGACCTCGTCCTCGGGTACGCGCGCGACGAGATCCCCGACTACCAAATGGCCGCGTTCTGCATGGCCGTCTACTTCAAGGGCTTGAGCCACGCCGAGACGCACGCGCTGACCGATGCGATGGTCCAGAGTGGGGAGACCGTCGACCTCTCGCCGCTCGGGCGCAAGGTCGTGGACAAGCATTCGACGGGCGGAGTGGGGGACAAGACGTCGATTGCTCTCGGCCCCGTCGTCGCAGCCTGCGGGGTGCCCTTCGCGAAGATGAGCGGCCGTGGCCTGGGTCACACCGGAGGGACACTCGACAAGCTCGAGGCGATTCCCGGCTTCGATGTCGAGCTCGACATCGAGTCGTTCCTCGCCCAGGTGCGGGAGATCGGCATGGCCATCATCGGCCAGACCGCGGAGCTCGTCCCTGCGGACAAACGCCTCTACGCGCTCCGCGACGTCACGGCGACCGTGGACATCATCCCCCTGATCGCCTCGAGCATCATGTCGAAGAAGATCGCAGGCGGAGCCGACGCGATCGTGCTCGACGTGAAAGTGGGCGACGGCGCGTTCATGAAGGACCTCGACTCGGCGCGCGAGCTTGCCGAGGCCATGCGGGAGCTCGGCGTGCGCGCAGGCCGCGAGGTGGTCTGCGAGCTGACCGACATGGACCAGCCGCTCGGACAAGCAGTCGGCAACGCCCTCGAGATCCGCGAGGCGGTCGGGCTCCTCCAGGGGCAGGCGCCCGCCGACCTCTTCGCCCTCGTACGGGGAGCGGCGGAGCACCTGCTCCTGCTCTCCGACCTCGGGATCGACGCCGAGGAGGCACACCGCCTGGTCCCGGAGGCGATCGCAGGCGGAGCGGCGCTCGATGTCTACGAGCGCTGGATTCGAGCGCAGGGCGGCGACCCGTCTCTCGACGCGCTCCCCCGGGCCCCCATCGTCCGGCAGGTAGCCGCTCCGACCGCGGGTTACGTCCGGCGGATCGCGACGACGGCGATCGGAGAGGCAGCGCTCGGCCTGGGAGCCGGCAGGCTCCGCAAGGAAGACGACATCGATCACTCGGTTGGCATCCTCTGCCTCGCGAAGCGCGGGCAGGAAGTCAGTGCCGGCGACGTGATCGCAGAAGTCCACGCAAACTCCGACGAATCCGCCGACGCGGGCGCAACCGAGGTCGCCGCCGCGTATCGCATCGGCCCCGAGCGGCCACCGGACGTGCCGATCGTGCTCGACGTCATCTCCTGACGGAGATATCGAGATGCCCGAGCTACCGGAGGTCGAGACGATCAGGTCACGGCTGGCGCCGCGGCTCGAAGGCCGCACGCTCGAGCGCGTCGAGATCGCAGACCCGCGCCTGACCCGGCCTGAGCCACCGGAGGCAATCGCCCGGGATCTCGAGGGCGAGCGAATAGCCGCCGTCGGTCGCCGAGGCAAGTATTTGGTTTTGGCGTTCGAGAGCGGGCGGCACCTCCTTGTCCATCTCCGCATGACCGGGAACGTCGAGCATCCGGCGCAGGGCGGCCTCGCCACCGACCCCTACCGGCGCGCAGTTGTCAGGTTAGACGACGGCTCGGACGTCGCCTATCGCGACGTGCGCCGCTTTGGAACCTGGGCCCTGCTCGAGCCCGGAGAGCTGGACGACTACTTCGCTGCGCGCCGCCTCGGCGGCGAGCCGCTCGAGCGTGGGTTCACGACGCGTGTCCTCACGGAGTCGCTTGCAGGCCGCCGGGCTCCGATCAAGGCGGCTCTTCTCGACCAGCGGGCCGCCGCCGGCATCGGGAACATCTATGCGGACGAGGCGCTCTGGCGGGCGAAGATTCATCCTCTCCGCGCGGCGGGGTCCCTCGATCCCGACGAGATCGGTCGGCTGCGGAAGGCGATCCGGGCGGCGCTCGAGATGGGGATCGCGCGCCAGGGCGCGACGCTGAGGGACTATCGCGACCCGGACGGGCGACGCGGCCGGATGCAGGACGAGTTCAAGGTCTACGGCCGCGCGGGCGAGCCGTGCCCCCGCTGCGGCACGCCGATCGAGAAGACCCGCGCGGGCGGGCGCGGCACGTGGTACTGCCCGCAGTGCCAGCGGCCGGACCCCGGCTAGGATCGGGACCGTGGATCCCTGGTCGTTCGAGCCGCGCGGCCGCTTCGAGGAAGCGGAGATGGAGAGCAAGGCTCTTGAGGGGAACCCGCTCGGCGACCCGAGCACGCGGCCGCTCCGGGTCTACCTCCCGCCCGGCTACGACGACGAGCCGGACCGCCGCTACGCGAGCGTCTACGTCATCCAGGGGTACACCGGCCAGCTGGCCATGTGGCGCAACCGGACCCCGTTCCGCCAACCGTTCCTCGAGACCGCGGACGCGGTCTTCGCCGGCGGCGAGGCGCCCCCGACGATCGTCGTCTACGTCGACGCTTGGACGGGCTACGGCGGCAGCCAGTTCGTCGACTCCCCCGGCACCGGGCGCTATCACTCGTACCTCTGCGACGAGATCGTCCCGTTCGTCGACGGCCGCTACCGGACGGTTCCGGACCGTGCCCACCGAGCCATCGCCGGCAAGTCGAGTGGCGGTTTCGGCGCGATGATCACGCCGATGCTTCGTCCGGACCTGTTCGGCGCGCTGGCCACCCACGCCGGTGACGCGCTCTACGAGTACTGCTACATCCCGGACTTCGCCAAGGCCGTCCGCCACCTTCGCGACTACGACGGCGACATCACCACGTGGTGGGAGGACTTCCGCGGACGGACGGCCTTCACGAAGGAGGCCGACCAGGCGCTGCTCATGCTGCTCGGCGTCGCCGCCTGCTTCTCGGCGGCGCCGGACGGCACGCCGCTGCTGCCCTTCGACCAGACGAGCGGCCGACTCGTGCCGGACGTGTGGCAGCGCTGGCTGGACTGGGACCCGGTGCGCATGGTGGACCGCTACGCCGATGCGGTGCGGTCCTGGCAAGCGGTGTGGATCGACGCAGGCACCCGCGACGAGTGGTTCCTCGACCTGGGCGCGGAGGCGTTCCGGGCCGGCCTGGAGCGGATCGGCGTGGCGGCGGACACCGTCCACTTCGAACTGTTCGACG
>DATEOR010000084.1:0-2096 GCA_035273885.1 Gaiellaceae bacterium | reverse complement strand
CGGAGGTGCTTGCCGATGCCTGCCGCGACCTGGAGATCCCGGTGGTCACGGTTCTCGGCAACCACGACTGGCACGCCGACCGCGCCCGCGAGATCGAGGAAGTCCTGACCGCCGCTCGTATCGTCGTCCTCGACCGGGGCTGGACCGTGCTGGACTGCGGCGCGACACAGGTCGGCGTGGTCGGAACCAAGGGCTTCGTGGGCGGCTTTCCCGACTCGACGCTCACCGACTTCGGCGAGCCGATCATGCGCGCGGTCTATGCGGAGACCACGGACGAGGTCGAGGCACTCGAGCGGGGGCTCGAGGCCGTCGCCGATTGCCCGGTCCGCGTCGTGCTCCTTCACTACGCGCCGACCTCTTCGACGATCGAGGGCGAGCCGCCCGGCATCTGGGCGTTCCTCGGCAGCGACCGCCTGGGGCGGCCGATCGCCGACCATACGCCCGATCTCGTCCTTCACGGCCACGGGCACGCCGGGACGTACGAGGGGTTCATCGGCGCGGTCCCGGTCTACAACGTCTCGCTGCCCGTCATGGGCCGGGACTTTGCCGTCTTCGAGCTCGGCGATGGAACGGCATACGATGTTTCTCGGAAGCCGCGCGCGGGGGAGACTCAGCGCCGAAAGGAGGTTCATTGAGCGTTCTTTGGATCATCCTCATCGTCATTCTGGTTCTCGCGCTGCTGGGCTTCTTCTCCCGCGGCTACTGGTAGGACCGAAGAGCACGCAGAACAGGCCGCCTGGCCCTTGCCGGGCGGCCGTTGCTCGTGCACGGTGTGTAGGTGCACCTGCCCGAGATCCTTCGGCGCGCCGATGCATGCCAGTGCCTCCCCCGGCTCGGCGGCATGGCCCGCCCCGATGGCGTGGTCATCGTCAGCGAGCGCTTCTGGGCGTTCGCTCGCCGCGACGGCCAGCTGCTCGAGGGGAGGATGCCGTCTGCCCCGGCCTCGCTCGCCAGAGTCCCGCTCGCCCGCGGCCTCGCGCGGCTGGCGATGTCGGTGGCGCCGCTTTTCCGTAAGAGTGGCGTGGCGAAGAAGGGCGAGCGCAGGCTTCTGCTTGCCGTCGTCTTCGCTCCGTTCGCCTTCGTCTTCCTGCCCGCGACCTACGCCATGATCGCGTGGGCCGTCGTGACGGTCGGCCTCATCCTCTGGATCTTCCGCGGGCGGACGCTGAACCTGCACGGCGCCGAGCATCGGGCCATCGCCGCCGTCGAGGAGCGCTCACTCGAATCCACTTGGCACGGGGAGACGAAGCCGTCGCGTTTCTCGCTCCGCTGCGGGACGAACTTCGCGGCGCTCGTCATTCCCGTCACCGTCCTCGCAGAGCGGATCTGGCCTTTCCAGGCCGCTCTCTGGACGCCGGCCGTCGTGACCGTCCTCTCACTCGCGCTGACGATGGAGCTCTGGCGCGCGGTACAGGAGTCCGGCCACCGCGGCGCCCGCGTGCTTCTCCTCCCGGGGCTCGCCCTGCAGCGTGCGACGACCCGGGAGCCGCACGTGGACGAGACGCGCGTCGCACTGCAGGCAGTCGCCTCCGTTCTGCGCCGCGAGCTCGACTGAGGGTCTTTCCTGAGCACCGCTCCCGGCCGATACAGCCCGGGTGCGGCCCTACGCCCCTCTCCTGATCGTCATCGCCATCCCCCTGCTCTTGATCGTCGCCGTCCAGCAGGAGCAGCGGCGTAACGAGCACCGGCTCGCGGAGATCGCGAGCAGCATCGCCGGGCGAGACGTCGACGTCCACTGCCCGGGGCTGCTCGCACGCCTGGCCGACGTCTCGACCCACGCGGGCAGCGTGTTCTTCGACGAGGACGGAAGGCCGGCGAACTTCACCGACCTCGACGAGGAGACCTGCTCGGAGCTCAACCGCTTCGCCGAGGGGAAGACCGGCCAGGGCGAAGAGGAGAAGGTCGCTCGAGCGCTCCACGTGCTCGCGCACGAGTCGTCTCACCTCGCTGGGGTCCGCGACGAGGCGGCCGCCGACTGTTACGGGCTCCAGCGGACCGCGTTCGTCGCCGAGAGCCTCGGAGCCGACCCGACCGAGGCGGAGCGGCTGGCCCTGCTCGCACTCGACGAGCGCACGATCACTGCGCCGGCCGACTAC
>DATEOR010000083.1:0-10994 GCA_035273885.1 Gaiellaceae bacterium | reverse complement strand
GTCCGGGCCGGCCCCACAAGTGGGAACCGGCCCGGCCCGCAATGCTCAGTGAAGGGGGATCACCGGACACTCGAAGGACTTGACGATCCCGAGGCTGGTGGCACTCCCGTCGTCGAGCGCCGCCTGCACCTCTGCTGTCGTGTCGAAGTCGTCGCTTCCGTTCGTGTCGTGCGCGGCGAGGGCCGCGTCGTAGTCCTCGAACGAGAGACCGACGACGCGCCAGCGGCCGCCGTTGTACCCCGGATCTCCCGGCGCGGCCGTGGCGACGTTGTACGTCTGTGCGCCGAAGAACTGATAGATCGTGTCGTAGCTCGAGGCCGGCGCACCCGTCTTGGAGAAGTCTGTCGGAGTCCCGACCGTGCGGTACAGCGTCCCGTTCACGTAGAAGCTCGGCTGCGGCGGCCCGCCGGCCATGGCAGCAGCGGAGAACAAGGTCGCCACGAGCGCGCCGAGACCTGCGAGCGCAACGATTTTCTTCATGAGTTCCTCCTGGTCGTAGTCGACGAGCAGACTTCCGGAATCGCATTGCGCTCGTGTGACCAGGCTCTTAACGGATTCTGAATTCCCTTTCGCACGAAGCCGCGGGGGTGTTGAATGCCCGCATGAGCTTCGTGTCGCGCGGCTTTCAGGGCCGTCGGCGGGAGGAAGGCGACTCCGGCCGGGTTCCGCCGGGCCAGTACCTGGTCGAGGACTTCCCGGTGCTCTCGGCCGGCCCGACCCCGCATACGCCGCTCGAGGAGTGGACGTTCACCGTGACGGGCGAAGGAGTCGAGGCGAAGACGTGGACGTGGGACGAGTTCCGCGCGCTTCCGAGCGAGACGATCACGAAGGACATCCACTGCGTGACGAAGTGGTCGAAGCTCGACACCGTCTGGGAAGGCGTCTCCGTCGACACGCTGCTCGACGAGGTGGAGCACGACGCCGCCTACGTGGTCGCGTTCTGCGACGGCGGCTACACGACGAACCTGCCGCTCGAGGACGTGAGCGACGGCAAGGCCTGGATCGCGTTCGGCTACGACGGGGAGCCTCTCGACCCGGAGCACGGCGGGCCCGCCCGCCTGCTCGTCCCTCACCTCTACTTCTGGAAGAGCGCGAAGTGGGTGCGCGGGCTCTCCCTCGTCGACCACGACGAGCCTGGCTTCTGGGAGGCATTGGGGTACCACATGTACGGAGACCCGTGGCGGGAGCAGCGGTACTGGGGCGACTGACCTGGCAGCTCTGCGAGGTCGCGGAGCTCGTCGAGGAGACGCCGCAGGTGAAGACGCTCGTCCTGGACGCGCCCGACTGGCCCGGGCATCTCGCCGGCCAGCACGTCGACATCCGCCTGACGGCGGAGGACGGGTATCAGGCGCAGCGGAGCTACTCGATCGCCTCGGCGCCGGAGGAGGACCGGCTGGCATTGACCGTGGAGCGGCTGGATGACGGAGAGGTCTCCCCGTACCTCACGGACGTGCTCGTCGTCGGGGACAAGCTGGAGCTCCGCGGGCCGATCGGCGGGTACTTCGTGTGGGATGCCGGCGAGGACGTGCCGGTGCTGCTCGTCGGCGGAGGCTCGGGCGTCGTGCCGCTCATGGCGATGATCCGCCACCGGGCTGCCGTGGGCAGCAGTTCGCCGATGCGGCTCCTCTACTCCGCGAAACGGCTGGACGATGTCATCTATCGCAAGGAGATCGAGGAGCTCGCCGCCCGCGGCGACGGCTTCGAGGCGTTCTTCACGCTCACACGCGAGCGGCCGGAGGGCTGGCAGGGCTTCGGAAGGAGGGTCGACGGCGAGCTCCTCGCCGAGGTCGGATGGCCGGTTGCAGACGACCCCCACACCTTCGTGTGCGGGCCGACCGGGTTCGTAGAGGCAGTGGCCTCAGCCCTCGTTGAGAGCGGGGTCGCGCCCGCGCGCGTCAAGACAGAGAGATTTGGGCCGACAGGAGGTTGAGATGCAGGACATGAAGCTGGACGGAAACGCGGCCGCCGGAGATCTCGAGCAGATCTTCGCCTTCGAGGTCACGACCGCTATCGGCACGTGCGCGAACTGCGGGGCGGTCGGCGCCGTCGGGGGCACGAACGTCTACGCGCAGGCCCCGGGGATCGTCGTCCGCTGCCCGGCCTGCGAGGGCGTCCTTCTCCGGGTGGCCCACGACGGTGACAGCCGCTATTGGCTGGAGATGACCGGCGTGCGCTCGCTCGAGGTGCGGCTCTAGTCGATCAGGACGGCGCGGGCCGGGCCGCCGTCCGAGCCGACGACGTCCAGCGGGAGGCAGACGAAGGTGTACTCGCCGGGCGCGACCTTCCGCAAGTCCAGGCCCTCCACCGGCACTACGCCGGCTCCGAGCAGCTCGCGGTGCGCTTCCCGGTCCCCGATCGAGAGGTAGTCGATCCCGATCGTCCGGATCCCGCGCCCCACGACATAGCGCGCGCCGCTCCCGTCCAGTCGCAGGAAGTCGCGGGTGAAGTCGTCCCGGTTCCAAAGCTCCGAGTTGCGCGTCTTCAGGAGCACGCGCTCGGCGCCCTCGGGAATGCCCAGACCCTCGAGGTCCGTTTCTCCCAGCGCGTCGACCCCCGTGGCGTCGACCACCACCGCGGGGCCGACGAGCACGTCGAGCGGAATGCCCTCGGCGCCCGGAGCTCCGTCGATGAAGTGAAGCGGTGCGTCGACGTGCGTCCCCGTGTGCACGCCGAAGCTCAGATTGCTCACGTTGGCGGGGTCGCCGTCCGCGATCGAGGAGGCGCGCTCGAGCTCGACGCCCGGGTTGCCCTCGTAGATCGGCATGTGCGTCCGGATCGGGACCGAGATGTCGTGGATGGCCACGAGCGAAGTCTGACCGAGAAACGAGAACGGCCGCCGAAGGGGCGGCCGTTCTCTTCATCTGGGACGAGCGCTACCTGTCTGTGTCGCGATAGTAGTACGAGCCAACCTGCGAGCGGTATCCCTGCTCGCGGTAGTTATCGTCGTCGAACTCGGGCGAGTTCTTGATCTCGTCCTTGGTGCGGTCGACGATGACCGTCTGCGAATCGAGGTCGACTCGCTGGATCACCGCGGCCGGCAGCAGGACCTTCTTGCCGAAGATCCATGGGCCGGTGTCGACCACGACATAGCTCGAGCCGACGTCGTAGGTCGCCTCGTCGATCTTGCCGATGCCGCCGTCAGTGGCCTCGATCTCGAAGCCGGTGAGGTCGACGCCGCGGGTCATGTCGACGCCGAGCGTGTCGACGTCACGGTAGGTCCACGGTTCGGTGGTCGTATACGAACGTTCCACTTTTCCCCCTCCTTCGTTTCCCACTCAGGCCGCGGGGGCGGCCACGAAACACATGCATACCCGGCTCTCGCGCGGGTACACATGTGATCGGTGCAACTAGGCGGGGAGCGCGCCGGGCTCGCCGAGGACTTCGATGCCGTTCTCCCCGGCCAGGACCGCGAGGTTCGCCTCGTCCTCTGCCGTGAGCGCCGAAGGCTCCGCGACCGCGCGCAGGAAGTCCTCGTAGCTGCCGGCCGAGCGCACCGCCGTCGACGCGACGAGCCGCACCCGGCCCGACTCCGCGCGGTAGGTGTGCGGCACCCCGGCTGGGGCGACCCAGGACTGGCCGGCTCCGAGCTCGAGACGGGTTCCGCCCGCATAGACCGTCAGCCGGCCTTCGAGAACGCTCAGCTCCTCGTCCTCCGTGTGGACGTGGAGCGGCGCCATCTGCCGGTAGCGCAGAGAGATCTCGACGGTGTTCATGGCCGAAGCTTCGCCGCCCAGCGGGCTGACGACAATGGTGCCACCTCACATGTGAAGGGTGCGGATTCCCGCACCCTTCGTGGCGATCAGGAGGGGGCGGGTGGGGTGCCGGACGCACCCCACCCGCCGGTGACAGGTGGTGGGGAGTGCCCTATTGCTCCCTGACGACCACCCTCGTCAGGTCGATCTGGTTGAGGAGGTTGACCGTGAAGCTGTCCTTGATGGAGAGCTGCTCCAGGTTCGGGTACGTGTACCAGTAGATCGGCGAGAGGGGCAGGGCGCCGTCCTGACCGAGGAGCTTGTCCTCGAGCTGGCCGTAGATCTCGTAGCGGGCGTCGTTGTCGGGTGTCTGGCGAGCCTGCTCGAGCAGCGCGTCGTAGTCCTCGTCGCAGTAGTTCGAGTTGTTGTTGCCGGAATCACAGGTCCACAGCTCCAGGAAGTTGATGGCGTCGACGTAGTCGCCGATCCACCCGTTCCGGTAGACGTCCACCGCCTTGTTCGGCGGCGGGCCGAGGAACTCGAGGAACTGGGCCCACTCCTGCTGCTTCAACGTCGTCGTGACGCCGAGCTCGTCCCAGTTCGCCTGCACTGCGGTGGCGATCTCCTTGTGGCCCGGCGAGTCGTTGAAGAAGAGGTTGAGATCCGTCTTCGGGTTCTGCGCCTGCGACATGGCGTCCTTCGCCGCGTCGATGTCGCCGTTCTCCGGCGTCCACGGCGAATTCGGATTGAAGGCGTCGAAGCCCGGGAGGCCCTTCGGCGAGAACCCGGTGGACGGAACCTGGTCGGCCTGGGCGATGTTGTCCACGATCGTCCGCCGGTCGATGGCGAGCGAC
Source organism: Gaiellaceae bacterium (assembly GCA_035273885.1). GTDB lineage: Bacteria > Actinomycetota > Thermoleophilia > Gaiellales > Gaiellaceae > DATEOR01. The sequence continues at coordinate 6,448 of DATEOR010000083.1, read as the reverse complement.
AGCGCCTGCCGCTCGTGCACGTCGGGCAGGTTCTCGAGGTTGAAGCCGTAGTAGTACGTTCCGAGCGCGGGATACGACTCGTACTCGGGCGTCTCCTTGAGGCGCGCGATCTCGTCCGGCGGCAGGCCGCCCGCGTCGAGCGCATCGACCTCTCCGGCCTCGAAGGACTGGACCCGCGTCGTCCCGTCGACGATGATCTTGCCGTTCACGCGCGTGAGCGTGACGTCGGCGGCGTCGCGCCAGTCGTCCCACTTCACGAGGTCGATGGAGGCGTCGTGCTCCCACGACTCGAGCTTGAACGGGCCGTCGGTGACGATGTTCTTCGGATCCGTCCAGCTGTCGCCGAACTGCTCGACCGTGGCGCGATGGACCGCGAGGAACGAGGTGTGGCTGACCTGCTGGATGAACCACGGCTGCGGTGTCGTCAGCTGCACCTCGAGCGTCGTGTCGTCGAGGGCCTTCACGCCGACCTTGTCCGCGAGGGCCTCGCAGTTCTTCTGGCAGGCGTTGTAATCGGCGGCGCCGACGATCCCGTAGAACTGGTACGCGTAGTCAGCGGCCAGCTCAGGGGAGATCGTCCGCTTCCAGGAGTACTCGAAGTCCTCCGCCGTAACCGGGTCGCCGTTCGTCCACTTCCCGTCGGAGCGGAGGTGGAAGGTGACGGTCTTCCCATCCTTGCTCGTGTCCCAGCTCTCCGCCAGGCTCGGCACCGGCTCCAGGTCGTCGCCGAGCTTCACGAGCGGATCCATGATGTTCACGAGGATGTTGGAGGAGGTCGTGTCGGTCGCAAGCCCCGGATCGAGCGACGGCGGCTCTGCGCCCCACCCGACCGTGATGACCTGGTCCGCGGCCTGCGCGCCGTCCGAGCCACCGCCCGTCGGAGCTGCATTCCCTCCGTCGTTCGATCCGCCGCAGCCTGCGGCCGCGAGGAGGGCGGCCGCGAGGACCGCCGGTAGAAGAACGAAACACCTGTTCAGTTTCACGCCTGCCTCCTTGATGTCGTCGTGGAGTGAAGACGCGGACGTGCCCGTCGTGTTTGGCGGGGCTGACAGGTTGTTGCGCCATCGGTAAACGGCCCCGAGAGCGCGTGCTTGCGGGTCTCAGTCGCAGCCGGAGGCGGCCGAAAGAGGCACGATCTTGCTAGCCGAGTGGCGCTCGACCATCTCCTGCAGCCTCGAGCGCGTCACGCGGCCGCGCAGCTCGGACGGCGCGACCCCGAACGCCTCGCGGAAGGACGCGGTGAAGTGGCTGTGTCCCGAGAACCCGAGCTCGGCCGCGAGCGCCGGCAGCCTCGTGTCGGGATCGGCGATGCGCTCGAGCGCGGCTCGGAGGCGCAGCTGGTTCCGGTAGCCGTGCAGGGAGAAGCCCGTGCTGGCGCGGAAGACACGGCTCAGATGGAAGCGCGAGACGCCGATCGCTCCCGCGATCTCCCCCATCGTCAACCGCTCGCGGAACCGCGCCGCCAGGAGCTCTTTCGTCTGGTCGACGATCTCCCGGTGGGCGGCGCGCGTCGCCTCACGTCCCTTCGCGCGCAGGCCGTGGAAGCTCCGGGCGCGCTCGATCGCGAGACCGACGGACTCGGTGACGCTTTCCTCCACGAGGAGCGGGTCGGGATTCGGCTCCTTCAGATGCCGCACGGCGAGCCGCTGCAGGAGGAACACGCCGGGGTCACAGGGCCCGAACGCGAACGGAAAGCTCGAGAGGTGCGCCAGGTTGAACATGAGCTCGGGCGCGAGCTCGACGTAGTAGGAGCGGTCGCCGTCGCGGCTTCGCAACGAGCGGAAGAAGCGCTGTCCCGGGTTGAAGAAGAGGACGTGGTTGCGGTCGCAGACGACGGGCTCGCGCCCGAGCTGGCGGATCGTCACGGGGGTCCGCGGAAAGATCACGTGCGGCACCGCGGAGACGCTGTTCAGCCCGTGCCAGCACCGGCTCTCGGGCGGGCACCACAACTCTCCGAGGACGAGCCGCTCGTTTTCGAACAGGGTCCGGTGGATCGTGTCTGCCTGCACTTATTCGTTCAGACGTCGAACGGCCGGAGAAGTTCAAACTGGCATGCTGAAATCGTGCGCGACGAGCTGGCGATCCGACTCCGAGGCGTCGTCAAGCGGTACGGCCCCATCACGGCCGTCAACGGCCTCGACCTCGACGTGCCCGAGGGCACCTGCGTCGGCCTGCTCGGGCCGAACGGCGCCGGCAAGTCGACGACGATGCGCCTCCTCACAGCCCAGGCGATCGCCGACGAGGGCGAGCTCGAGGTGCTCGGCTTCAAGCTCCCCGATGAATCGAAGGTGGCACGGGCCGAATGCGGCGTGGCGCCTCAGCTCGACAACCTCGACGTCACTCTCACCGTCGAGCAGAATCTGCTCGTCTTCACCCACCTCTACCGCATCGGCCGCTCCGAGCGCCGCGCCGCCATCGAGGCGGCACTCGAGCTGGCCAACCTCGCCGACCGGCGCGACTCGCGCGTGGACAAGCTCTCCGGCGGGATGCGCCGCCGGCTTCTGATCGCGCGCGCCCTCGTCCACCGCCCCCGCCTCGTGCTCCTCGACGAGCCGACCGTGGGCCTCGATCCGCAGGTGCGTCAGGAGCTCTGGGCGCTCATCGACGCGCTCCGCGCCGAGGGGACGACGATCCTCATGTCCACGCACTACATCGAGGAAGCCGAGCGCCTCGCGGACACCGTCCTGATCATGTCGCACGGCGAGGGCGTGGCCTCCGGGCCGCCGGCCGAGCTGATCGCCAAGCATGCGGGACGCACCGCCGTCGAGGTCTACGGCGCTCCGTCGAAGCTCGCCGAGGCGGAGGCGAAGGCGCGCGCGGACGGCTTCCAGACCCGCCGCACCGGGACGAGCATCGCGGTCCTCGGGGTCGACGGCGCGGACGGCAGGGCGCCGGAAGGCGAGCGCAGGCCGGCAAACCTCGAGGACGTCTTCGTCCTCCTCACAGGGGAGCAGATCGACTGATGGCCGCCCGTGCGACGCGCGCCGTACGGATCGGCCGGCTCGAGCGCCCGGCGCTCACAGGCGTCCTCGTGCGCGAGATCGTGAACTTCTCCTCGTACTGGCGCTCGGCCACGTTCTCCTCGACGGTCGAGCCGACGATCTACCTGCTGGCCTTCGGCTTCGGCTTCGGGTCCCTCGTCAGCACGATCGGCGGCTACGACTACGTCGAGTTCGTCGGGACGGGAACCGTGGCCACCGCCGTGCTGTTCTCGAGCGCGTTCCCGGCCATGTTCGGGACGTTCGTGAAGTACCAGTTCCAGCGCACCTACGACGCCATCCTCGCGGCGCCCGTCGACACGGAGGAGCTCGTCACCGCAGAGGCGCTCTGGATCGCGATCCGCGCGGGCGTCTACGGCTGCGTGCCCCTCATCGTCGCCATGGTCTTCGGACTGCCGCCCGCATGGGGGATGCTCACCGTCCCGTTCATCGGCTTCCTCGCGGGCTACGGCTGGGCCTGCTTCGGAATCACGGCGGCGGGCTTCGCGAAGAGCATCGAGAACTTCAGCTACATCATCAGCGCGGTGCTGACCCCGCTGTTCCTCCTCGCCGGTACGTTCTTCCCCATCGACGGCCTCCCGGAGTGGGCGCAGGTGCTCGCGCAGCTCAACCCGCTGTACCACTGCGTGCAGCTCGTCCGCCATGCGGCCTTCGGCTTCGAGGGCTGGATCGACCTCTACCACGTCGGCGTCATCGTCGCCTTCGGGCTCCTGATGTGGCGCATCGCGATCTACGCGATGGAGCGGAAGCTGATCAGCTAGAGGGCGCCGAGCTCGCGGGCGCGCGCAACGGCTGCGTCGCGCGAAGAGACGCGGAGCTTCTGGTAGATCGACTTCGTGTGCGAATGGATGGTGTTGTAGGAAAGGAAGAGCGCGGTGCCGATGTCGCGCTTCGGAATGCCCTCGGCGAGATAGCGGAGCACTTCCAGCTCCCGTTCCGTGAGCTCGCTTTCCCCGTCGATCCGCCGATGGGCGGGGGTGAGCGAGCGCGCAACCTCTTCGAGCTCGACCCCGACTGCGCCGGGGTCGACGCAGTCCGCAAGCAGCACGCGCGCCTCGTCGACAAGCCCGCGCGCCGACGTGAGCGACTCGAGCGCTCTGCGCACGGGCGCGTACACGAGCAGCGCATCAGCGATCTCCAGAACGTCGCCCCGGCGGCGTAGGCGGGCGAGGCCGCGCACGAGCACATCGCCGGCCTCCTGCGTGCGCCCGAGCCGGGCCAGGACGGCTCCCAGCGCGACGTGAATGCTGCCGGCGGCGGGCTGGTCGCCTAGATCGCGGCTTTCGACCGCGTGTAGGGCGGCACGCGCTCCCCGCTCCGCCGCCTCGAGGTCGTCCGCCGCGAGGTCGATGCGCGCGAGGTACCCCTGGGCGATCGCCGCGAGCAGCGGACGTTCGACGTGGTGCCCGGACGACACGGCCCACTGGAGGAAGGGCTTCGCCGAGTCGTGGTCCCCGACGAAGTAGTGCGCCCGGCCGAGCGCAAGCAGCCAGAGCGGGTGCCAGTAGGCCGGGAGCCTGTGTTCGAGGGTCGCGGCCGCTTCGGCATCGGCAAGCGCGCCGGCGGCGTCGCCCCAGGAGAAGCACGCGCGTACGACCGCGGCTGCGTCCTCCACGGACGTCCCGTCGGGAAGACTTGCCCCACCCCGCTCGGCGACGGCCAGCGCCTGGTCCGCGTCCGCGCGCAGGCCGGCGAGGCTGAGCGCCCAGCCCTGGACGACTGCGAGCCGCGCGTCCTCCAGGAACGCCTCGGGCGGAAAGCCTTCGAGCCGGCGGAGAATCCGGTCCGGCCGGTCGAGATTTCCACTGGGATCCGCGAGCCATTGGGAGGCGACGAGGCCGGCCGCCTCGTCGACGGCGCCCGCGGCGAGAGCGTGACGCACTGCGGCATCAGTCTCTCCCGCGGCCGCAAGCCATTCGTAGGCACGCCGATGGAGCTTGGGGACGAGGCCCGGATCCCGCTGCGCGAGCTGGGCGCGAAGGAGATCGGCGAAGAGCTGGTGGTAGCGGTAGCGCTCGCGGCGATCGTCGAGCGGAATGAGGAAGAGGTTCGCGCGTTCGAGCTCCTCGAGGCGGCCCCCCGAGCCCCGCTTGCCGGTGACGGCGTCGCAGAGCGGCGCCGAGAGGGAGTCGAGGATCGATGTCTGCAGTAGGAAGTCCCGCTGGCGCGCGTCGAGGGAGCCGAGCACCACCTCAGTGAGGTAGTCGACCACATGGCGGTTCGAGCCGTCGAACGCCGAGACGAATGCATCTCGCTCGGGCCTCTGGCGCAAGGAGAGGGATGCGAGGTAGACGCCCGCGGGCCACCCCTCCGTGCGCTCGTGCAGGACCTCGAGGGTCTCTGGAGCGAGCCCGAGGCCGAGTTGCCCGTTCAGAAAGGCCGCCTCCTCCTCCTTCGTGAAGCAGAGGTCGAGCGCGCGCAGCTCGAGCAGCCGGCCCTCGGCGCGCACCTTGGCGACCGGGATCGCAGGGTCGGCCCGGCTTGCGATCACGAGCTGGACGTTCGCCGGCTTCGCGTCCATGAAGTACGCAAGCGACGCATGGCAGGCCGCGTCGTCGACGGTCTGGTAGTCGTCGAGGACGAGGACCAGTTCGCCTTCGAGCGACTCGAGCGCCCGGACGACGACCGGGATGAGCGCATCGTGGACGTCGACGTGGCGGGCGTGGAGCGCGACCTCGGCCGCGTCCCCGAAATCCGGCCGGACGCACCGGATCGCCTCCACGATCCCGGTCCACAGCGCCACCGGGTCGCTGTCGGAGGAGTCGGCCGTGAACCAGGCGAACGGGCGCTCGTCGAGCTGACGCCACTGCGCGAGGAGCGTCGTCTTCCCGAATCCCGGCGGAGCTGCGAAGAGAACGAGGGATGCGTCCGAGTCGACGAGCCGCGCACTCAACCGCGGCCGCCGGATCATCTCCGGCGAGGGCGAGAACCCGCGCAGCTTCGTTTCCAGGGGGACGCCGACGCCGCCGCCTCCCCGATCGCCTTCACCGAGGAGGGGCCACCGGCTCACGTCGGCCAGGCCCCTTCGCCTTCGGGCGGCGCCACCAGGCCCTCGCGGACGGCCAGGACCGCCGCCTGCGTCCGCGAGCTCACGCCGATCTTGCGCAGGACGTTCGAGACGTGGGTTCGCGCGGTGCGCTCGCTGATGAACAGCTCGGCCGCGATCTCCTTGTTCGCCTTGCCTGCTCCGACCAGCCGCAGCACCTCGAGCTCGCGGGTCGTCAGGAGAGAGGTGAGGTCCGTGGCGCCGGTGCTCAGCTCCGTGATGAGCGGGCGTGTCACGGCGGGATCGAGCTGTATCTCGCCACGGTGGGCCGAGCGCACTGCGGCGGCGACCTCGGCCGGCTCCGAGTCCTTCAGGAGATAGCCGGAGGCTCCGCTCTCGAGCGCCGCACGAACGCGCTCCTTCTCCGCGAAGGAGGTCAGGGCCACGACCTCCATCCCCGGGT
>DATEOR010000082.1:0-3416 GCA_035273885.1 Gaiellaceae bacterium | reverse complement strand
CTTCCGGCGAGGCCCGCGTTAGCCTCGAAAGTGTTAGGGGATTATTGTCACCGTGGGCGCGGGCGACGCGGCCCCGAGTTCGGGACAGAGGTGCACGGTTCTTCTCATGAGCGACAGCGCAACGTGGGTCGCCGTCGGTGTAGCCATCGGCGCGGCAAGCCTTGCGCTCATCGCGGCGCTCGTCATGCTCTTCGTGGTCGTTCGAGGGCGGCGAAGCTCCTACGCCGCGGTCGAGCAGCTCCTGCGGGAATCGCTCGCACGCACCGAGGACCTCCACGGAGATCTCGCCGCGGCTCTCGAGGAGGCCCGCACCGAGACCCAGCGCGCGCGTGAGCTGGGAGAGATCGGCGCAACGATCGACCTCGACGATCTGCTCACGCGGACCCTGGAGGCGGCCGGGGCGATCACCGGCGTGGACGCAGGGCTCATCCGCCTCCCGGGCCCCGAAGGAGGAGAAGCGCTTTTCGCGACCCTCGGAATGACCACGGACGAGGCCGCGCGCCAGCCCGTGGCCGGCCCTCCGGGCGGCCAGCCCGCCCGCGCCGTTCGCATCGGCTACACGTATACGCACGACGAGATCCGCGACGAGAGCGATCTCATCCGCGGCGGCGTCTCGATTCCCCTGCGAGATTCCGAGGGCCAGCCGATCGGCACACTCGCGGTGTTCTGGCGCGGCGAGGCCCGCGAGGCAACCGATGCCGAGCTCGCCGAGCTCGAAGAGCTCGCCGCCCGGGCGGGCCCGGCCATCGAGAACGCGCGCCGCTTCCGCGAAGCGCGCCAGCTCGCCGACCTCGACGCCCTGACGTCGCTCCACAACCGCCGCTATTTCCACGAGACGCTCGTGCGCGAATGCGCGCGCGCCCATCGCTATGCCCGCGAGCTCGCCCTCGTCTTCTTCGACATCGACGACTTCAAGGCGATCAACGACCGGATCGGGCACCTCGCCGGTGACTCCGTGCTGGCGGCGGTCGCCGAGCGGCTCCAGTCGGTGGTGCGACGCGCCGACATCGCCTGCCGCGTCGGCGGCGACGAGTTCGCGGTCATCCTTCCCGAGTCCGACCTCTCGGACGCCGAGCAGCTCTATCGCCGCGTCCAGTTCGCGGTGAGCGCCCGCCCGATCGGGCCCTTCGAGCGCCTGCACCTCTCGGCCGGGCTCGCCCAGCTCCGCTCAGACGACGACGCGGTCGCCTTCTTCGAGCGGGCAGACGAGGCTCTCTACCAGGCGAAGGAGGCCGGCAAGGGCCAGTTCATCGCCGCCGACGGCCTCGGCTAACGCTCTGGACGGCGCGTCGAGCCGGGCAGAGCCCGCCTCTGGCGCGCCTGACGAGGCTCGCGGCACGACGCTGCACTCGCTGCCACTCGCCGTACCAGTCGTACTGTCTCGCATCCGCTCGCTTGCCTCCCTTGCGAGCCTCGTCCCAGAGCGCTAGCCGAATCGCGCTGGTTGGACTATCTAGACCAGCCGGCCACGGGTCTCCTGGCGCCGCCGAATCGACTCCTTGAGCTCCGCGAGGAAGCGGGCGGTGTCCGACTGCAGGTCCGGATTCAAAAAGTGACCGGGAGGGGTCTCCCGGCGGATCACATTCTCGCTCTTTGCAGGCGTTTCTTGCTGCTTCGGACCAGCCATTTTCCTCCCCATATCCCTGTGGAACCTGTGGATAACTCGATTTGTGCCTCGGCCGCCCGCTACAGCCGTAGGGTGCGAAGCGGCGAAGGCGCCAGTGTATGAAACCCCTTGCCGAGCGGGATCCCCTCTTTGGGGGAGGGCCGGTGCGGAGCCCGCAAAGAGCGGGAATTTCCAATCTGGAAACACGAAGGGCGCCGCGTGGGCGCCCTTCGATTTCGTCTCAGGCGAACCTTAGCTCTCCTCGTCGAGAGGCGAGTCGACCTCGGGGATCTCCTCGGCCTCGAGCGAGTCGCGCCCCGCGCCGTTGCCGTCCCCATCCCCGTCCTCGCCGAAGCCGAGTCCGAGAATGCCGAGGTCGGCGCCGTCGCCGTCGGAGATCTCCTCCAGGGCGGCGAGGAGCTGCTCCTCGGTGGGCGGCCGCGTGTAGGCCTCGACGGGAACATCCGCGCTCGGAGCGATCTCGACGCGCCGGTAGTTCTTGAGGCCGGTCGCGGCGGGGATCAGCTTGCCGATGATGACGTTCTCCTTCAGGCCGAGCAGCCGGTCGACCTTGCCCTCGATCGACGCGTCGGTCAGGACCTTCGTCGTCTCCTGGAAGGAGGCGGCCGAGAGGAACGACTCCGTGGCGAGCGAGGCCTTCGTGATGCCGAGAATCAGCGGCTCGAAGGTCGCCTGCTCCTTCTTCGCCTTCTTGATGCGGACGTTCTCACGCTCGAGCACTCCCTTGTCCACGAGCTGGCCCGGCAGGAGGTCGGTGTCGCCGGCGTTGTCGACACGCACCTTCTTCAGCATCTGCCGCACGATCAGCTCGATGTGCTTGTCGTGGATGTCGACGCCCTGCGACTTGTAGACGTTCTGGACCTCGCCGACGAGGTAGACCTCGGTCGGCGTGGAGCCCTTGTCCGCCTTCGCATGGAGCCCGAGGAGCTCGGCCGGGGCGAGTGAGCCCTCGTGGAGGGCGTCGCCCGGCTCGACGACCTGGCCCTTCGTGACGAGGAGCCGCGTCCGCCGCGGGAGCTGGTACTCCTTCGGCGCGTTCGGCTCGCCGTCCTCGTCGAGGCCGTCGGGATGGATCGTGATCTTGGGACCGCGATCGGTGTCCTCGATCTCCACCCGGCCGCCGACCTCTGCTAGGCGGGCCGCACCCTTCGGGTTGCGGGCCTCGAAGATCTCGACGACGCGCGGAAGGCCGTGCGTGATGTCGGCGCCGGCGACACCGCCGGTGTGGAACGTGCGCATGGTGAGCTGCGTGCCCGGCTCGCCGATCGACTGGGCGGCGATGATGCCGACCGCGTCGCCGATCTCGCACATCTCGCCGGTGGCGAGGAACGTGCCGTAGCAGGCCTTGCACACGCCGAACTCGCTGCGGCACTTGAGCACCGTGCGCGCCGGCACCTCGAAGTCCGCCGCCAACTCGTCGCCGAGCTCGTCGTGGAGCTCGCGGAGACGCGGGACGGTGATCTCGGCGCCCTTCTCGAGCAGAACGGTCTTCCCGGGCTTGCCCGAGGCGAGCGGCTTGTGGATGTCGGTCGCGCTGACGCGGCCGGCGAGGGAGCGGTTCAGCCCCTCGGGCACGACCAGCGGCAGGGCGATGTAGTCGTCGGTGCCGCAGTCCTCCTCACGGACGATGACATCCTGCGAGACGTCCACGAGACGCCGCGTCAGGTAGCCGGAGTCGGCCGTGCGGAGAGCGGTGTCGGCAAGACCCTTGCGGGCGCCGTGCGTCGAGATGAAGTACTCGAGCACCGAGAGGCCCTCCATGAAGTTGGCCTTGATCGGACGCTCGATG
>DATEOR010000081.1:0-2862 GCA_035273885.1 Gaiellaceae bacterium | reverse complement strand
CACTCGAGCTGGATGCTCTGGGGCGAGGGCCGGCCGGTCTGGCGCAAGCATCTGCGGGCCGGCGACATCGTCTTCTTCAACGGCCGCTCCCACGTGGGCATCTACGTCGGGAACGGGAGGTTCGTGCACTCGCCACATTCCGGCGACGTCGTGAAGATCTCCCGCTTCTCGGAGGGCTGGTACGGCTCCACCTTCGACGGCGCGCGCCGCGTCGCCTAGCCGCTCTGGCCGGCGGCGGCTTTCGCCGGGCAAAGCCCGGCTTCGCCCACCGCCTGGCGACGCTCACGTGCAGGAGACTGCGGTCGCGGTCCCTCGCCGTACCACTCGTACTGTCTCGGCCCGGCTCGCTTGTCTCCGTTTGCGAGCGCCGGCCCAGAGCGCCTAGGCGTCTCTCTAATCCTCCAGCGGCGCGTCGAAGAGCGCGAGCCAGCGCGAGAGGTCAGGCTCGATCGGAAGCTCCTGCTCGAGCTCGGCCTTGAGGCGGAGCTCCTCGGCGTTGTCGCGCTCCTGCTCCTTCCCCGTCGGGACGAAGGGCCAGAAGGTAGCGGTCTTGTAGCCGTAGATGAGGTAGACGGGATCCTCGCGGCCCCTGAACTTGAAGATCGCCGCCAGGAGCTGGCCGCCGAACCCGCGCGCCTGCAGCTCGGAGCTGACGAGATGGGTGGTCGTGACGAGGTCCTCGAAGTCTCGGTCGCGGATGACGATCCACTGGAAGCCGAAGCTGTCCGAACGGCGGCTCACCTTCGAGCCTGAGTCAGCGGCTGCGACGCCGAGAAGCTCGTCGAGATCGCGCTCGGCCTGCATGAACTCCCCTGCCGAGAGCGGCTTGAAGACGACGGCCGCGATGCCGTCCGGCTTCAGACCGAGCTCGGCCTCGAGCGTGATCCGCGCCGTCGAAAGCGCGAAGAGCCTGTCGAGATTTGCGCTCTTGAGCTTCTTCCGCCCGAAGAGGACGTCGCCCAGCCCCAACGCCTACTGGACCGGACGGCCCATCTCCTGGGCGATCTGGGCGAGGCGCGCGAGGCGCTTCTCGAGCGGCGGATGCGTGGCGAAGAGCTCGCCGAACGATGATTTGACGCTCGTCGGGATGATGAAGAAGGCGTTCATGCCCTCCACCTCACGGAGGTCGCGCTGCGGAATGCGGACGATGTCGCTCGCGATCTTCTGCAGCGCGCTCATCAACTGCTCCGGCGCGCCGGTGAGGAGAGCCGCACCGCGATCGGCCGCGTACTCGCGGTAGCGGGAGATGGTCCGGATGAGGACGAAGCTGACGATGTAGGTCACGATCGAGACGAGGAAGATGATCAGCCAGGCGGGAGCGCCGCCGTCGCGATTGCGCCCACCGCTGAACATGCCGCCGTAGAGGCCGACTCGGGTGAGCAGCGCGGCGAGCATCGCGAAGAAGCTGGCCAGAGTCATCACGAGCACGTCGCGGTTCGCCACGTGCGAGAGCTCATGGGCGAGCACGCCCTCGATCTCCTGCGGGTCGAGCCGGCGCCACAGTCCCTCGGTCACCGCAACGGCTGCGTGCTTGGGGCTGCGACCGGTCGCGAATGCGTTGGGGACGTCGGTGGGGATCATGGCCACCTTCGGCTTCGGCAGGTCGGCCATGGCGCAGAGGCGCTCGACCATCGCGTGGAGCTCGGGCGCCTGCTCTGCCGTGACCACCTTCGCGCCCGAGGCGGCGAGGGCGATCTTGTCCGACGTGAAGTACTGGAAGAACGCGAGCCCGACGACGATGAGCACCATCGGCACCAGCCCGACGTTCAAGACGTTGAAGAGGACGACCGCGAAGACGACGTAGAGCAGTCCCAGCAGGAACGTCGTCAGAAGCATCCGCGCCGAGAGGCCCGCGTCCCGCCCATAGGCCTTGCGTTGCATGGGAAAAGTGTACCCAGGGGGTCTCGGCGTCCGGCGCACCTAGAGTTCGCCCATGGCACGCGCCGCGGCACTCGCGCTCGTTCTCTTCGCTCTCCTGGCGGCCGACGCGCGCGCAGCGGACCAGCTTCCTGTCTACGTTGTCGAGGGCCAGCTGACGGAATTTGCCGAAGGCGCCGGCGGGGCCGTCGGATTGCTCGTCCCGGGCGCGGGACCTGAGACCAGCCGAGAGCAGGCGCTCGCGGCGCTCGTCCGCGGAGAGGTGCGGAATTCGCTCCGAAGCGGAGAAAGCGAAGACCCGCCCCTCATCAGCGTTGACGAGCTTTCCGGGGCGCCCGAGCCGCCGTACATCCTCGTTTCTCTGCCTCGGGGCGGCAAGCAGTCGAACGACAGGCGCTATCACGTCGTCGTCGTCGCGCCCGGGTACCGGGGGATCCTCGTCTCCGACTCGACCCGCGTTCCTGGGCTCGTCTCGATCGCCGACATCGCGCCGACCGCGCTCGGCGGGGACGGGGCGCTCACCTCACAGCCCGACTCAAACCCGGCCGCGACCCTGGCCGCCCTCGACGACCGCATCGACGACCACAACGAGTCACGCGTTCCGGCCGGGTTGATCGCAGGCGTCATTCTCATCGTCCTCGCCCTACTTTGGCCCAGAGCAGGGCTGCTCGGCTTCGGCGCAGCTCTGCTCGCCAACCTCGGCCTCGGGCTGGCCGGCGTCGCCGCCTTCTGGCCGACGCTGGTCGTCATCGGGCTCGCGGCAGCCTCGGGGTGGCTGCTCGCGCTCGTCGTCGGCTCCGACCTCGCAATCGGGCTCTTTCTCGCCGGGATCGTGGCCGCTTATCTCGTCGCGCTCGGCGTCGACGGAACCGACATCGCGCTCTCGCCGTTCGGGCCGAGCCAGAACTCGCGCTTCTACGGGCTCTCGAACTTCCTCGAGACGATGCTGCTCGTACCTGCGCTCGGCGGTGCCGTCTACCTCTG